>JADBKC010000240.1 GCA_014896555.1 Caryophanales bacterium
ATTGCTTGATATAATTAGGTATAGTAGCCAACCATTTATTCATTTGATTTTTAAAGATGTCCATATTCAAAGAAACCTCGGCTTCCGCCAAAGTTTGGAAAAGGTCAATAAGTGATTGAAGGGCAGTAATAAAATCTATGTCTTTTACATCTTCGCAAAGGATGTAAAAAAGGTTGCCAATCGTCTTAGGATCCTCCTCTTTTCGCATTTGCCAGGCAATGAGAATATATCGTGTAAAAACAATGGTTGTATGGCTAATTAACATGTCGTATGAACGTCCCTGGAATTCTTTCTCTAAATTTAAAAGGGATTTATTGCATTTGAAGAAGACTTCAATGTCCCAACGCATGCCGTAAATACGAATGATCTCTTCATTTTCTAATGTTGTATCTGTGCTGAGAATGGCAAGCCATTCGCTCCGTTTATTACGGTTTCGTACAAATAGAATTTTTACTGGAATTCCATTGTCTAAAGTAGCATAAACGGATCCGAGAATTTCTTTTTTACCCATGTGAGGTTTTGCCAATTTGTAAAGTTGATTCAGTGTGAAACGTTCACCATTGTAAACGTATCGCTGCTTTAATTGCTTCACCATGCCAATGACAAATAACCCTTTGTTCGTAATCTTCTCAATTAAAGGCGCTTGTGTAAACCAGGAATCCATGAGAACATAGTCAGCTACAATCCCTTTTTCAAGCGCGTGATCAAGTAAAGCTGAAGCCACGTCCGGTTTTGATTTCAGAGCTTCCTGGCGGCGCTTATAGCCAGATGTTCGTTTATCAATATTGGTATTAATTTCTTGCAGGCGATTTTCCTTTTTCGGTGAACTTAGAAGAGCAAAATCAACGGGAATAAAAGTAAAACTATCGGTCCAGCCAAGGGTAAGCATTTGAAACCCTTTCAAGTACTGATGGGTAGAGTGATCAAAAACCTTAGCCAACAGTTCAACCGACTTACTACGGTTTCTTGAAAAGACAGAATCATCAATCACAAAAGCTGTGACACGATCTTTTGAAGTTAATGGTTTAAGCAGACGGATCATTTCACTGCTTAATGAAAGCAGAAACTTTCTCCAATTATAGGTTGGTGTATTTAAAAAGCGATAGACCGTATCCTTTCCGGGCAGATCCTGAGATCGTTTACTCATAAAAGCACGAAACCAGTTCTTATATTGGAAGACTAAAAGAAAAATCAGTTTGAAAACAGAAAGAGAAGAAAACCCGGCAAGTTTCGTAATATTCGCTTTTCTTAAATGATATCCAATATTTAATTCAGAAAATCCTTGTTTAATTTCTTTTGGTAATTGCGCAAAGTAGTCTTTATTCATTATCATAATGGTGGCACCTTTCTTTTGGATTTGGTTCTGTCACCAATATTTTACCAAAAGAATAGGTGTCTTTCTTTATGTTTTAAAAAATGTCAAATGATCATTTTGTACTTCCAAAAACCATTTACATCAAGTATTTAAACAAGATTTTGGACTGCGAAAGTTGAGTTATTAATAAAATTGGAATAAATACTATTAACGTATTTTCTTACTCCTCTTTTAAGGAATATAATAAGATTAGAGGAGGAGAAAAATGAGTTGGACCAAAGAAAAAAATATTCGAAATGCAGGTCATTGGCTTGCGAGAGCAATTGAATTCATTGAATTAAAAGATTATCAAAAACAGAATGGAACAGTACCTATAATATATAGAGGTGGGGTATTTAACGTTGAACTAGGAGAGGGCAATTTAGGAGGGGAAAAGAATAAAAGACGGCCTCGCTTA
>JADBKC010000079.1 GCA_014896555.1 Caryophanales bacterium
TCAAAAAACCAGAGTTATTGGCACCCGCCGGCAATTTGGAAAAGCTGAAAATCGCTGTCCATTACGGCGCCGATGCTGTATTTATCGGGGGGCAGGAATATGGATTGCGGTCCAATGCCGATAATTTTACCCTTGAAGAAATAAAAGAAGGGGTGGAATTTGCGAAACGATACGGTGCTAGAATTTACGTAACAACCAATATTTATGCTCATAATGAAAACATGGATGGGATCGAGGAATATCTCAAAGCATTAGAAGATGCAGGAGTCGCCGGAATTATAGTCGCTGATCCATTAATCATTGAAGCGGCTGGACGTGTTGCCCCTAAACTGGAACGACATTTGAGTACGCAGCAGTCCTTAACGAATTGGAAAGCAGCCCAATTTTGGAAAGAGCAAGGGCTCGAGCGGGTTGTGCTTGCGCGCGAAACAAGTGCGGAGGAAATCAAAGAAATCAAACAAAAAGTGGATATTGAAATTGAAGCGTTCATTCATGGCGCTATGTGCATTGCTTATTCAGGTAGATGCGTTTTAAGCAATTACATGACAGCACGCGATTCCAACCGCGGAGGATGCTGCCAGTCCTGCCGTTGGGATTACGACCTCTACCAATTAAACGGGGACAAAGAAAAGCCTTTATTTACTGAAAAAGATGCCCCGTTTGCGATGAGTGCCAAAGATTTAAAATTAGTCGAATCGATTCCGAAAATGATTGAACTTGGGATTGACAGTTTGAAAATAGAGGGCCGAATGAAGTCCATCCATTATATTGCCACCGTTGTCAGTGTGTATCGGCAAGTGATTGATTCTTACTGCCAAGATCCGGATCATTTTACGATGAAACAGGAATGGTTGGACGAACTCGAAAAATGTGCCAATCGTGAAACAGCTCCTGCCTTTTTTGAAGGGGGAGTTCCAGGTTATGAAGAGCAATTGTTTGGCACACACAGCAAAAAAACAGCTTTTGATTTTGCGGGGCTTGTATTGGAATACAATCCGGATACCCAAATGGTGACATTGCAGCAGCGCAACCATTTCCGTCCTGGAGATGAAGTAGAATTTTTTGGTCCTGAAATCGAAAATTTCACCCAAACCATTGGAACGATTTGGGATGAGGAAGGAAATGAAATCGATGCTGCACGCCATCCTCTGCAAATTGTCCGATTTAAAGTGGATCGCCCGCTTTATCCATTCAACATGATGCGAAAGGGGACAAAATAGGTAGATGGATAAAAAGCCAGTGATCATCGGGGTTTCCGGCGGTTCCGGCTCCGGAAAAACGAGCGTTACAAAAGCAATATATAATTATTTTAAAGGACACTCCATTTTGGTGTTAGAGCAAGATTCCTACTATAAAGACCAGAGCGATGTGCCCTTCGAAGAACGGTTAAAAACGAATTACGACCACCCTTTAGCTTTTGATAATGACCTTTTGATTGAGCACTTAGAAAAATTGCTGAACTATGAACCGATCGAGAAACCGGTTTACGATTATACCATTCATACTCGATCCAGCGAAACCATCCATGTGGAACCGAAGAATGTTATCATATTAGAAGGCATATTAGTATTGGAAGATGAAAGGCTGCGCAATTTAATGGATATTAAGCTTTTTGTGGATACCGATGCAGACTTGCGCTTCATACGACGCTTGACACGAGACATAAAAGAGCGCGGCCGGACGTTAGAATCCGTGATCGAACAATATATTCATGTTGTTCGCCCGATGCATAACCAATTTATCGAACCAACGAAACGGTATGCGGATATTATTATTCCGGAGGGCGGCCAGAACCATGTAGCCATTGATTTAATGGTTACCAAAATTCAAACGATTCTTGAACAAAAATCCATTTTGTAATAACATGTTTTAGAAAAAATAAATAGATATTAGAAAAGCGAAACATTGCTAATTGAATTTTATCCGATTAGAGATGGTGAGCTTGAAGAAGGAGTGAAAGGATATGTCTACGGAGAAAGAATATCCAATGACACGGGAAGGTAAAGAAAAGCTGGAACAAGAGCTGGAATACTTAAAAACAGTGAAACGGAAAGAGGTTGTTGAAAGAATCAAAATTGCCCGCAGTTTTGGCGATCTTTCCGAAAACTCTGAGTATGATTCCGCCAAAGAAGAACAAGCATTCGTTGAAGGACGGATCAACACGATCGAAACAATGATTCGCAATGCGAAAATTATTGAAGATGACGAGTTGAATTCTGATACGGTAACGCTTGGAAAAACCGTCACCTTTGTAGAACTTCCAGATGGGGAAGAAGAAAGTTATACGATTGTAGGGAGTGCAGAAGCTGACCCATTTGAAGGGCGGATTTCCAATGACTCGCCGATTGCTAAAAGCCTATTAGGCTGCAAAGTAGGCGATGAAGTAACCGTGCAGACGCCAGGCGGAGAAATATCTGTCAGAATCGTAGCGGTAAAATAAGAAAAAGTGGGGCTGAATGCGAAAGCGTTCAGCCTTTTATGTATGAAACTCAGCCCATTCTCGAATGTTTTGCAACTTTCTCCTCCGTAAATGAGTTTTTAAAAAAAGCATTATAGCAGTAAAAACGGCAATCTATTTCGTATACGAGAAAAACGAATAGAAAGTCACTTTTCAACGGACGAGATATATGGTACATTTCATCATGTTGCAAGTGATGGTTTCTTGTATTTAAAATCAGCCTATATCAATAAAGATCATGTATGGGAAGTGGTTAAACGGCCCGACTCTAGAGGAAGTTTCACTTTATCAGCAAACGTGATAAAATGATGAATAATCCCCTAAGAGAGGAGAAGGTTTTTCCATGAATGAACAGTATCCGTCTCGTTCAGAGAAGCGATTGAAACGAAAGAAAACGAATCGCATTTTAAATACGGCGATTGTTGTGGTTATTATTTTAATCATTCTAGTAGCTTTTTCTATTTTTTCTGGCGGAAATGATGAAGAAACATCGAAAAAAACCAATCATGAGCCAAAAACTTCCCAGCAAGAAACTTCGACAGTGAATAAGGACAAGCAGGAGAAGCATACGAAAAAAGAGAAGGAGAAAAAGAAAAAAGAAAAAGTGATTGTAGAACAAGGCGGCGGTCCCAATGTCGAGGAGACGATCAAGGATCCCAACTGGGAGCCGGTCGCCACTCAGCAAAGTGGAGAACATGTGTCTTCTTTTGATACAAATTCCGTCGACTGGAAAGAAAAGGTGAAGGCGCTTTCTTATGCCACTGGCATTCCGGAAGACAACATGACTGTGTGGTTTATAAGCGGCCAAGGACCTGATAAGGCGATTGGAACGGTTTCTCCAAAAGGACGTAAAAATGATGCGTACCGGGTATACATAGAATGGGTAGATGGAAAAGGCTGGAAGCCTGTTCAAGTGGAAAAATTGATCCACAACGATAAAGGAATGTAAAAAGACGAAACCAAGTTGGAATGGGGAGGAAAAAGGGTGAAAATAGCAATCATCGGCGCCATGAAAGAAGAAGTAGAAATTTTACGCAATCAAATCGAATCGAAGAGCACCAACACAATAGCGAACAGCGAATATACATCTGGCAAGCTAAAAGGGGCGGATGTCGTCTTGCTTCGATCGGGTATCGGAAAAGTGAATGCTGCCATGTCAACGGCTGTGCTGCTTTATCACTATCAGCCAGATGTGGTCATCAATACTGGTTCGGCAGGAGGGTTGAACCCTGAATTGCAGGTGGGAGATATCGTGATTTCAACAGAAGTGCGCCATCATGATGTCGACGCCACAGTATTTGGTTATGAATATGGACAAGTGCCGCAAATGCCTGCTGCGTACCTGGCTGATCGTCAATTGATTGAAACGGCAGCTTGTTCTGCGGAGACACTGACAGGGGTTCAAGTTGTCAAAGGGCTGATTGCGACCGGTGATTCCTTTATGAACGATCCGGATCGTGTCGAATCTATCCGGAATAAATGGAATGATTTGCAGGCAGTTGAAATGGAAGCAGCAGCGATTGCACAAGTTTGCTATCAATTTGGTACACCGTTTGTCATCATTCGTTCTCTTTCGGATATTGCCGGTAAAGAGTCGAATATTAGTTTTGATCAATATTTAGAAAAAGCAGCCCGAAATTCGGCTGAATTTGTGTTGAAAATGGTACAATCTTTAAAATAGTTTCCTAGCGCAATAGTTTTTAAGATGATTTTCCAGACCTGTATGTGAGTTACTAATTTATGATCATTTCCTCTATGGTAAAGTAAAAGAAAGGGTTTGAAACCCTCTTTGGGACAACCTTCAACGATACAAATCCAGCTGCAGCTTCTATGTCTGAAAACTTTAAGCAGCTTGTTTTTGGCTAACGTTTTTTAAATTTGCTGCTTATAATCGGAGGTTAAGACAACTGGAACAAGCTGAAGAATAGCTGTTGAACGGTTTTATGTTCATATGGAGGTGTATAGGTCGCATGGAAAATCAATACAAAAAAATAAAAGAGAAAATAATAGATTTCAAAAGGTTTGGCTTTACTTTAATGGCGCTTAGCGTTTTTCTTTATTTGGGAGTGGTTTTGCCGGTTGAAGGGAAGACAGAGATCCAGTCCAAAATGCTGATGGCAGGCACAATAGTGTTGATCATAGGGTCACTCCTTTTTTTCTATAAAGCTCGCGAATATCATAATCAATTGACCGAGTATGAAGAGGACGACGAACGGTAAAAATTTGTAGAGAACTATGTTGCATGAACGTTCTCATCAATATGTGTAATACCATCCATCTTTTTTCAAAAGTTGATATTATATTTGTGGTATTCTTAGTATAAGATGTAAGAAGGGGTGGTTTGATGGCCTTAATGATTCTTGGATTGCTTCTTGCGACGACTATCGGCGTCGTGATTGCGCTCGAGGTTGGAGCCGAATAGTGCCTAAAAAAGGAAGAGCCGAGGTACCTTAAGGTGTTTTGGCTCTTCCCTTTTATCTTAGTCAGGCTCCGTCTTTTTCTTTTCTTTTTCTTCTCGATAAAACTCATGAAACATTTTCATAAGGCCGCGCTTTTCAATCCGAGAAACATAGCTTCGTGAAATTCCTAGTTCTTTAGCAATTTCCCGTTGTGTTTTTTCTTCCTGCATATTCAATCCAAATCTGCCGATGATCACTTCTTTTTCTCTATCATCTAGGACCTGTAAATATTTTATTACTTTTTCCAGTTCCATGTTTAATTGAATCGTATCAAACACATCTTCAGATTCGGATTTCAAAATGTCAATCAGTGATATTTCGTTTCCTTCTTTATCTTGCCCAATCGGATCATGAAGGGAAACATCTTTTTTTGTCTTTTTTAATGCCCGTAAATGCATTAAAATCTCATTTTCTATACAGCGGGCTGCATAAGTCGCCAGCTTTGTTCCCTTTTCTTCTGAGTAGCTTTCAATCGCTTTAATAAGCCCAATGGTCCCGATGGAAATTAAATCTTCCGGGTCTTCCCCTGTATTTTCGAACTTCTTGACGATGTGGGCGACAAGGCGCAAATTGTGCTCGATTAATAAATTTCGTGCTTCTTCGTCGCCTTCAGCCATCCGTTTTAAATAGATTTTTTCTTTATTTGGGGACAGAGGCTGGGGAAACGCGTTGTTTTTTACATAGGAGACGAGAAAGAGAAGTTCTTTAAAAAAATACGAAAAGGCAGAAAATACTCCAAACATAACATTCCCCCCTCAAAAGGTGTGCCTATTCTCTATTCATATGCACATAGGGGAATATGATTGCACGTCCTGTTTTTTCTTCATGCGATTAAATGGTTTTCAGAAGTAGATTGGATGTTCGCCATATAAGAGTAACAGTGCTTTCAAGTCTTTCGCTGGCAAAATCATTCGAGTATAAACTCTAAGATCATAATTGTTCTATCTCAGGTAACATCTACTTTTGAAATATAAGCCCCATCGAGAGCAATATGGTATTTTCACTTAATTAGTCATAGACATTTCTTCTTTTTGGCTTTTTATCTGTCCAATACCGATGTAGTGGCGTTTATGTTATATGAGGGGAGGAATAGCACCTTTTAAGAAGAGGGAGATCATGAGAGTGGAAGATGTTTATTGCGAAGTTCATGACTGGTGCACGGCATTCTTCCTTTCCCACCGCAAACTGGACAATGCACTTTGAAAAAATAGAATTTGGGAATAGTCCCTTTTCCGCTGCACGTTTGGCAAATCTGAATCACTTTCATATTTTGAAACCCTCTTTCCCGCTTTTTTACCTATTCTATTCATTGCCCTTTGGCAAGGTGTTATTCATGATTCCGTTAGTAAAAGGTATATTATTTGGTTGGTTTCAATAAGATATATACAGAGTTTTACGGGCAAAAAAAGCCCCGTGTCTTGGCACGGGAAGAAAAAGAATTGGATTAAGAGGAAACCTTTACGTTATGATTCAATGCTCGACGATCCATTTCCGTTTCAATGAGGCGAATAAATTCAGGACTCAACTTGAGTTCAATTGCCTTATAATAGGATTCAATTAAAAGCTCATCTGATAATCGTCTCATACATCTTTCACCTCCAATGAAACGTTTTACTTTTGAATCGTTCTGCCTATCATGGTAGGCTACTCATGTTGTATCTTTACTTTAACAGATTTTCACAAATAGAACAAGCGTTCTATTATCCACACAGATAAGTGGATAAGCTGTGGTTAACATGTTTATAAAGAAAATAATGAGTGATTCTACTAGAGGAAAATTGTGAATAAGGTTATCCACAATGGAAAAGATAGGGAATTTGTCGAAAAGTATTTTCGATGAAACGGTCATATTCTATTGGAAAGCAAATTCTCTTTTCATCTTAAATTTATATTGATCGGGCAAAATTCGAACTTCCTTATAAAAAATCGAGTTTCAATGGCATTTCGCTATTCTATTTTGGGACCTTATTTTTTGAAGCGGGCGGAGTGTTAGCTTGGGAAAAGTTGCGATTATCAACAATCCCCGCTAAAAAGGGGTGATCCAGGTAGTTTACTGATTTTTGGGACAGCTCCGATCGAGTTGGCATAGATAATAGATACGAATTTTTTTGAAACTATGAAGAAATTTATGTATGATTATATCGACATCTACATCACAATGAGGTGCACTTAATTTGATTAAATCATTTTTGCCGAATGAACAAGTTAAAAGTATTTTCGAAATTGATCCAGCCTCTTTAAAAAAAAGAGGCATAAAAGGGATTATTACCGATTTGGATAATACGTTGGTAGAATGGAATCGACCGAGCGCAACTCCTGAACTTGAAGAGTGGTTTAAAAGAATGAAAAAACACGGTATTCAAGTGACCATTGTTTCGAATAATCATGAAGATCGAGTAAAAGCATTCGCTGAACCGTTGAATATACCTTTTATTCATAAAGCAAGAAAGCCGATGGGCAAGGCTTTTCGCAAAGCGCTAAAAAGGATGAATATAACCAAAGAGGAAACCGTTGTAATTGGAGACCAGCTTCTGACAGACATTTTAGGCGGAAACCGCGGCGGATTTTATACCATTTTAGTTGTGCCGGTTGCTCAAACGGACGGATTTTGGACGAGAATCAATCGATCCATTGAAAGAAGAATTATGAATGTGTGTAAAAAGAAAGGGTTAATACAATGGGAGGATGAAAGGTGAGCGAACAAGAAATTTATTGTACAGGATGCGGAGTGAAAATCCAGACAGAAGATCCGGAAAAAGTAGGCTATACGCCACCTTCTGCGTTGCAAAAAGAACAAGTGGTATGCCAACGATGCTTTCGCTTGAAGCATTATAATGAAATTCAAGATGTTTCGTTAACGGATGACGATTTTTTGAAAATTTTACATACGCTTGGCGAGACCAAGAGTCTCATCGTAAAAATTGTGGACATCTTTGATTTCAATGGAAGCTGGCTGCCTGGTCTCTCTCGTTTTGTCGGAAATAATCCTGTTTTGCTGATTGGAAATAAAGAAGATTTGCTTCCCAAATCGGTGAAACGAGAACGAGTCATGAACTGGATGAAAAAAGAAGCGGAGAAACTGGGGCTTAGGCCAATGGATGTCATCTTGGTAAGCGCCTCTAAAGGACATTTTATAAAGGAAGCGATGGAGCTGATCGAACACTATCGCGCCGGAAAAGATGTGTATGTAGTGGGATGCACCAATGTAGGAAAATCTACCTTTATCAACCGTATTCTGAAAGAAAGCGGCGAGTCGGGCGAACTGATCACTACTTCTCAATTTCCTGGGACTACTCTCGATAAGATCGAAATCCCTCTTGAGGATGGCAGCTCTTTAATTGACACGCCTGGAATTATAAACCACCATCAAATGGCGCATTTTGTCGATAAACGGGATTTGAAAATCATCATGCCCAAAAAAGAAATTAAACCGAAAGTATATCAATTGAATGAAAAACAAACGTTGTTTTTCGGGGGCTTATCACGTCTTGATTATTTGAAAGGCGGCCACCGCTCGCTTGTTTGCTATATGCCGAATGAACTGCAAATTCATCGTACAAAATTGGACAAAGCCGACTCATTATATGAAAAGCATGTCGGTGAAATGCTCGTTCCTCCACGAAAGGAACAGATGGATGATTTTCCGCCGCTTATCCGCCACGAATTCAAAATCACAGATGCGAAAACGGACATTGTCTTTTCTGGACTTGGTTGGGTAACAGTTCATGAACCAGGTGCTGTTGTAGCAGCTTATGTGCCAAAAGGAGTGCATGTGTTGATTCGAAAATCTTTAATATAATGGTGGGGAAGATAATGAAACTGTATGGAGTGATTGGCGATCCTATCGCTCATTCGATGTCGCCTGCTATGCATAACGATGCGTTTAAGAGGCTTGGGATACCAGCTTATTATCATCCTTTCCACGTCAAGCCCAATGATCTAGAAAAGGCTGTGGAAGGTATGAAAGCAATTGGTGTGGAAGGATTTAACGTGACCATTCCGCATAAAACAGCCATTATTCCATTTTTGGATGAACTTGATCCTCTGGCGGAAGCGATTGGAGCAGTCAATACCGTTGTTCGAAAAAACTACCGCTGGATCGGTTATAATACAGATGGCGATGGTTTTGTCCGAGGCTTAAAAGAAGCACTGGGCAGAGATCTTCATCATGACCATATTTTGATCATCGGCGCTGGGGGAGCAGCAAGAGCCATCTATTATACGTTGGCATCTTTACATGTACGTTCCATTGATATTGCGAATAGAACGATGGAAAAAGCGGCTCGTCTTGCTGAACAGTGCCCGTTTGAAACAGAAACAAGCGTTTTTTCCATTACCGAAGCAGAAAAAAGAATGGAAAACTACTCGATTGTCATCCAAACGACATCGATCGGGATGAGTCCAAAAACAGATGAAATGCCGATATCGCTTTCTTTGTTAAAGAAAGGAGCATTTGTATCGGACATTATTTATAATCCGCTCGAAACAAAATTTTTAGCAGAAGCAAAAAAACAGGGGGCTAAAACCCAAAATGGAATCAAAATGTTTGTCTATCAAGGTGTTTCCGCCTTTGAAAAATGGACGGGTGTGGTCCCTGATGCAAACAGAATGGAGAAAATTGTGCTCAAGCAACTAGGAGGGTATCATGTTAACAGGTAAACAAAAACGTTTTTTGCGATCGCAGGCTCATCATTTGAATCCGATTTTTCAAGTGGGAAAAGGCGGCGTAAATGAAAATATGGTGAAACAGATCAACGATGCGTTAGAGGCGCGGGAACTAATAAAAGTGAGCGTCTTGCAAAACTGCGAGGAGGATAAATTGGAAGTGGCCGATCGGTTGGTGAAGGGGGCAAATGCAGAACTCGTGCAAATGATCGGGAATACCATTATTTTGTACAAAGAATCCTCTAAAAACAAACAGATTGTTTTGCCAAAATGAAAAAAAGAGCAGGCATATTGGGCGGCACTTTTAATCCTCCCCATATCGGTCATTTAATTATTGCGAATGAAGTGCTCCATGCTCTTGATTTGGATGAAGTTCGATTTATGCCGAATTATGAACCTCCGCACAAACAAAAAATGGACAGCGTTAATACGGAAGACCGACTGGCCATGGTGTCATTGGCGATTGCGGATCACCCGAAATTCACCATTGAAGAAATGGAACTCATAAGGAGGGGAAAATCGTACACGTACGATACAATGGTTCTATTGAAGGAAAGAGAGCCTAATACGGAGTTTTACTTTATCATCGGCGGCGATATGATCGAATATTTGCCTAAATGGTATCGAATTGAAGAGTTGTGCAAGTTGGTTCAATTTGTTGGCGTTAAGCGCCCCAACTATAGTGTGGATACTTCTTATCCTGTTCAAATGGTGGACGTTCCTGAAATCCAGTTGTCATCTTCCATGATCCGAAAAAAAATAGCGAAAAACGAAACAGTGAAATACTTATTGCCAGATAGTGTGATTGCCTATATAAAGGAGAATCGATTGTATGAACCGTGAAAAAGCCTTAAATATTGTAAAAGAACAATTGACGGAACATCGCTTCCAGCATACATTGGGCGTCATGGAGGCGGCCATAAAGCTGGCAGCGAAATATGGTGCTGATAAGAAGAAGGCGGAATTGGCAGCTATTTTTCACGATTATGCCAAATTCCGTCCTAAAGAAGAAATGAAACAAATCATAATTCAACAAGAAATGGACCCTAAGTTATTGCAATTTCATACTGAATTATGGCATGCCCCGGTCGGAGCCTACTTAACGAAAACAGAGGCAGGCATTGAAGATGAAGAGGTTTTGGATGCCATTCGCTACCATACATCCGGCAGACCTAATATGACCGTACTTGAAAAAGTCATTTATTTAGCTGACTACATTGAACCGGGCAGACAGTTTCCAGGAGTGGATGAAGTACGGGAAATGGCGGAACGAAGCTTAGATGAAGCCCTTATTCAAGCATTAAAAAATACCATTGTGTTTCTGCTGAAAAAAAACCAGCCTGTTTTCCCCGATACGCTTGATACGTACAATCACCTAGTGAATAAGTGGAGGGAAGTTAATGAATAGTCATGATCTCTTGTTTACCGCCGTTACGGCAGCGGATGATAAAAAAGCCGAAAATATCGTCGTTTTAAATATGAAAGGCATTTCACTTATCGCCGATTACTTTGTCATTTGCCATGGCGGCTCCGATAAGCAAGTTCAGGCCATTGCTAGGGAAGTGAAAGAAAAAGTAGAAGAAAAAGGCCTGTTTGTCAAGAAAATGGAAGGGTTTGATGAAGCACGCTGGATTCTCATTGATCTTGGCGATGTCATTGTCCATGTTTTCCACCACGATGAGCGCACCTACTACAACCTAGAGCGCTTGTGGGGAGATGCGCCGACGGTTGACGTTCAAAGTGAGATATTAAAATGACGTATGAACGTTTTGCTCTTATTTACGACGATTTGATGGAAGATGCTCCTTATGATGCCTGGATTGCCTTTTTGGACAGGCAAATGAAAAAGCATGGGAACGGAGGAGCCAACATACTCGACTTAGCTTGCGGCACAGGAGAGTTAACGGTAAGGCTCGCCAAACAAGGATGGAAAACAACAGGCGTTGACTTGTCTGAGACGATGCTGATCGTCGCTCATCAAAAAATAAGCGAGCACGGCTTTCTTGTTCCGCTGTTTCAGCAAGATATGCGAGAATTAGAAGGACTTGGGCGGTTTGACGGAGTAGTGATGTTCTGTGATTCACTAAACTACTTATTAAAAGAGGAAGATGTCCTCCGTACGTTTGAAAGAATATACCGCCATTTGGAAGATGGAGGGCTTTTTATGTTTGACGTTCATTCCTTATATAAAATGAACCATGTTTTTCTTCATCATACGTATGCTTTTCAAGATGAGGATGTATCTTATATTTGGAATTGTTTTCCTGGTGAGCAGGAGAACAGCGTCGAACACGAACTAACTTTTTTCGTCCGGCAGAAAGAAAACGACTTATACGAGCGTTTTGACGAAATTCATGTTCAGCGTACTTTCCCGATTGTGGAATATCAAAAATGGCTGGAACAATGCGGTTTTCAAGTGCTTCAAATTAGTGCGGATTTTACGGATGATCCGCCACTAGAACAATCAGAACGAATTTTTTTCGTATGTAAAAAGCCAAATACGTAAATATAATGTGGCAAGGAGATGTTGGTGTTCAAACCTTTCTGTATAGAAAAAGAGGGGAGTCGCTCGGGCAAAAAGAGCGTACCCCTTTTTAAAAATTTTTTTGAAAGCGGGAGGATATTCGTCTATAGAAGAAGAATGTATAGTTAAGCTCCGAACTGCTTCTTGATCTCCGCAACATCTTCTGCAAATTTTGCATGAGTTTTGGCAAACAGCTTCTCAAACATATCCCCGATTTCTTGCTCCAAAATAGCAATGCCTTCTCCGGTTATACCGCCTTTGACACAAACTTTTTTCTCTAAGCTTTCTAGCGTATAAATTCTCTTTTTTAATAGTTCTCCCATTCCGATCAGCATTTCAGAAGCAAGCTCTTCCG
>JADBKC010000080.1 GCA_014896555.1 Caryophanales bacterium
AGCATCGTTTCTCCACTCCATCTAAGACGTTGTTTCGAAACGATTATCTGTTATTTTTGGGAATTTTAAACCGTTGTTATTGAGGATTTTATCACCGTTGATTACAGAGTATGCGGGGAAAGAAATTCTGGTGACGGAGCGATTGAATGAGGATATTCAGTTGTATCGTGAGAGAAGGAGATTTTTTGCTTAAACCAACAGAAAAAAGTGATTTCATTTACCGAAAAAATAAAAAAGAAACAGACAAAATGAGCAACACCATTTCGACTGTTTTGGCAGAGGTGAGGACTCGTTCGTTTAGACGCGTTCCTGCAGGGGAAGGCTCATAAAGAACAATACACGTGTACGCAGCAACTCATATATACCATTTCTAATTTTCAATTGCCGAATGTCAAATATGTCCTAATGGACTAATGAAGACTTTCCCTTACTATAGAAATGACTCCATTTATTTAACAAAATGCTGCCAGTTAGCTGAATGAGCAGTAAGGCTATAAGAAATATAATTTCACTGGGTCGAAACGTAGTTAACCAGGATATACTTATCATGAAGAAAGCTAAACTTAAAAGCTTTTGCATATTCCGTTGTTTTTTTAACATTTTTATCAGGTATGTCCTGAATTGAGTTGCAAGGATAATCATTAAAATAAACAATAATAGCCATTTTATATATGGGATCGATCCAATAATCATAAATGAATGATCATCAAATTGTATGTGATTAACAATGCTAATGAAAAAGCCGAACACTGCTACTTGATATAAGATTGCTCCTATCACGATGGTTTGGTTGACATTTTTATAATTTCTGCGTAAATTTTGCAAGTCTAGAAAATATTTTTCACAGTAATATTGTTCATGTGGACGGCAGCAGTTTTCATGCTCTTGTTGAATGATTCGAAAAGATTCTGTCATCTTTTTTATAGACTTTTGAAGGCTATATAAATATAAGGAAGCAGGCAAAAGTACAATAGAAGTGCATAAAGCTAGTGATAAAATTATTAAATAATCATTCTTCAAAAACTGAAAATAGAAAGCTACCATTTTAACCGCATGTTGAATTAATCCAATATTTTCTAATAACATATACAAAAACATCAGGGACGCAATGACTATAAGGGTCTCTTTCTTTATTTTCAAACTTTACCACCTCTATGTATATGAGATATAAACTTTTTTCGCTTCAATAAAAAAGTGCATCAGTCGTAAAAAATCATCATCCCGCATGTTTTCAACGATTTGATATACCTTTAAAAGAGAGCAATCATAGTACGCATAGTCAGAAATCCAATCAAATAGCTTTCGTAAATAATCACTCTCATAAATAATGTTATTTAAGAAAACTTCTTTTCCATAGGAAAGCCATTTAGATACCTTTTTCCTGTCATTCAGAATATTAGCATTCCACGCTTCAAACAATATTTCTGACTTCTCGCCTTGTAAATCCAATATTATAAAACTTACATCTTCAGTAAAATGGGTATGCATTGCTAGATTTTGAAGAAATATTTTGTTAGATTTCTGCAGCTCCTGAATAAAGGGAGAACCTATGTGGAATAAAGCCCGCAAAAAAATTTCCCAGTATACCTTCTGTTTTAACAATAGTTCATTGTCTTTGGAACGGGGCAGTAGAACTCCTATCATAAATCCCGAGATTCCTATGTTGCTTTTATAATTTTGAAAAACATCCTTTGAAAGCAAGTCGCAACGGGGTTCTAAATGTCTGCTTAAGCTGCAATGCTCCTGATTATTTTCATAGCTTTCAAGTTTATGAGAAATTATATCATCTAACTCTTCTCTTCCGCCTATTATAAATAATTTCATATTTTTCGGTTGATAAAATGTTTGATAAGCAGTTTTTAATTCTTTCGTTGTCAGCGAATCTATATCACTGTGATTACCTGCCGGGTATATACTTACAGGGGATCCATTGCACAATAAGTGCAGCATTCTATAATGTTTGTCTACCCATTGATCCATTTTGGCTGTGTCGATTTCATTCTTTATAACTCGCTTTTCCTGCTCAACTATTGCATCATTCAGTTGGTGCTGGTTTAAAATCGAAAACAATTCCTCTAAATTTTCAGAAACAAATTCAGGCCTTGTATTGAACATGAAATTTGTATCTGTATATGTGGTAAATGCATTTAAAATTGCATTTCTTTTAAAGAAATCCTCATACACATTATGATTGCCTTTCCAAAACATTAGATGTTCAAGAAAATGGGCTGCACCATAAGGTAAATATTGGATGTTATTCTGCGATTTTAGCATATAATCTCTGCTTCCAAAGTTCACTTGAATGTTAACCAATCTCATATATGAATTCGGATATTTTATTCGATAGATAGTCAATTTGTTTCCTAAAAACGCTTTTTCTGTCATAGACTCTAATTTATGAAAAAAATCAAATTTCCCCAATTTTACTCCCCCTTAAAACATGTGCACCAATGTATTCCACATTATCACAAAAAAATTGGATAAGCTTTCACATGTAATTTTTGAGAGTTCTAGTTCAATATCATCTAGTGAAACAGCGAATGTTTTTATCATATTTAAATAGGACATTGTCCCTTCAGGTGTATCAAGCAGATAAAAGACTTCATTCTTAAAAAACTGTTTTGTCTTTTCTAAGTAGGCAGAATCGATTTCAAATCTTAATATATTTTCTATCATTTCATCTACTGTTTGTTTTTCGTATTTACAAGGTACGCAGACAGAGACAAGTAGGACGTTGCACATCATATCGTAACGACTTATAACATGATAAGGTGCTATATTTTTTTTCCTTAATCTTTCAAATAATTTGGAATGACCATATTTACCAAGCATCCCGTCAATTAATTGCATGTTTAAATAATCTTGAAAACATTCTATATTGACACAAGAAAATCCTAACGTAATAATCGTCTGGTTGATAGAATCTTTTCGAACCTCAGTTTCGTAAAAATTGCTATTGACTATTACTGGTTTAGAATGAAGAAATCTGTCTTCTTTTTGAAATGTCGATCCATTTAAACGGAGATTCCCCAAAATAAAAATATGTTTGTCTTGTTGTTGGAGAAAATGCAGATATTCCTCTGCTTTTCGCAAAAAAGAGAAATCAAGATTTTGATAAATATCTATGTTACCGAAAACATCTGTTCCGTACCTTTTATTTTGAAAGGCAGTTTCCAAAAGACGAGCCGTAGAATATGCGAACGGATTTGCAAATTGTCTTTGGATTTTTGCAATTAGATCTTGCTTAGCTTTTCTCATTAAATCCTCTGTTAAATCCTTCGTATGAATAAAAACATTAACAAGTTCATCAACAATGTTTTCTAAATCTTGGTCATAACAGTCAGAATACTTAGGATGAATGATTCTTGTTCCATATGTTTTAAGCGGATTATTAAAAAAAAGGCTTGTCGAGCAAACAAATCGTTCAGCAACATCAAAACCAAACTTTTCATCCAGTATTTTCTTTTTCAAGGCACTAAACCAATAAAAAAATAGAGTATTTTCTTCAAACTTTACTGAGTCCTGAAGCTTATCATAGAAATAGACTGCAATAGACACAGTTGAAAATTTTTTAGTCGGAAATAAACTGATTTTCCACTCTTTATCTAATTGTATCTTATCCAAAAAAATCACCTTCTTGCTTGTTTAGCATATACCAAATAAATATCGTCATGATCGGTATGGATATTAGCGAAAAAAAAGTTCCAACTATTGCTGGCAAAAAAAGAGGGAAACAATAAAAATACGACCGGTATTTCTTAAAGTCACTCCATAATTTTTGTTCTGTCTCCCAATCGAAATTCGGTCTATATTCATCTGCTTTTAGACGGATAAATGCTCCCGCTAGAAGCAATTCTACACATTGTGCTATACTCCAAAATGAAATAGATGGTGTAAATAATATGGAAAAAACTAAAATAATTGAAACATATCCAGTCAGCAGCAATCCTATGTAGAAGGCATATTTCTGCCAGAATAATGACCATTTCTTAATAGGCAATGCTAATAATAGTTTTCTATTATGTTTTTCAATCGAATAAAGCAATGCAATTGGTGAACATGTTAACAATAATGCAACAGCAATGAAAAAAACCGTAGCCGATCCAACCATATTTAATTTCATTAGGTTATAGGAGAAGAAAACAATAAAAGCAACCATTACGGCATAGTTTAAAATCATTGCTTTAGATGAAAGAAATCTGTTCCATTCCCTTTTATAAAAGGAAAATTCGATATTTTGTGATTTTGAATTTTTATCAGATTGGTTAGAAACCTGCAAAAATTTCGGAAAATCTACAACGATCACCCAGCCTATATGAATGATGCATAACAATATATACAATATTGGCAAACGGTACATGGAACAAGATACAAGCATCAGAGCTGCAATATGAGAGAACATATACAGTGTTTGTTTTCTATTCAACAAATTTCCCAATGCAATGCCAATAACAATAGAATATATGGTTAAAAACAAAAATTTGCATAACCAAACCAATAGATCGTTTGCAGATAGATGGTGGTCAACAAATAAAACAATAGGGAGTATAATGAAAAACAATGTTCTTCTTAAACACATATCAATATAAAGAAAAAGTATTTGCGACGCCCAAAAGCAACGTGGACGAATAGGTAAGACACAAATAATATCCATAAATTTTTCTTTCCACTGCGTATTTACAGATAGAGAAGTGATATATACGTTTATAAAAAGAAGAGCTCCCACAATATAACCTTTTAATAAAATACTTTCGTTTAAATGCGCCTGTTTGATTAAACCAATTTCAAATAGAACAAGAATGCCAAGACCAATTATTGTTTGGATGAAATCTTTTCTCTTATATTTTCCATAGTACTGTTTAATGAATAAATGAAAGATGAGCAAGAAATCAGTCATTTCGGATTACCTCAAAAAATTCCTTATGTAAATCTAAATTTTCATTAATTTTTGCTACAGAAAGGATTTTCTTATTATGCAAAATAATTGCATAGTCACAAAACCTTTTTACGATTTCAAGAAGATGGGATGAAAAGAGAATAGTTCCTCCATTCTTACAATACTTTTTCATTTTTGATGAAATACTTCTATGGACTCTACATCTAAACCGACAAGTGGTTCATCGAGAATAAAAAGAGGAACTCTCAGCAACAGACCTGTTATTAGAACAACCTTTTGTCGATTTCCAAGCGATAATTCAGAAATACGCCTGCCAACATATTTCGTAAAATGAAACTCTTCAGCTAATTGAAGAAATTCTTCTTCTTTAAATATTTTTTGATAAAGCTTATGAACGAATTTAACATATTCACGCGCAGACATCTCTGTGAACAGCATTGGATAATCAGCGGCAAAATATCGTTTTTTTTTTAGATTCATGCCATTGATGTAATTTTGCATCAGGCTCCACTTTTATATCATCCATTTTAAAAAAGCCACGAAAAGAACGATTTATTCCGGTTAAAGTATTCAACAAAGTTGTTTTTCCAGCGCCATTGACTCCTAGCAATCCGTAAACATACCCCTGGTTCAAAGAAAGATTGATATCCTCCAATACAAAGTTGTTTTTTTCATACCATACGGATAGATGTTGAATGTCTAAAATAGGATTCATCGTTTCACATCCTTTGTTGCTCGAACGACAAATACAATGGCTATGATTAGAGAGAAAACGGCTAAACCCCCATTACCTTTTACGAAATAAGTAATAGCTGCCGCAAAAAAGATCAATGAAATAATATATTGAAATACCTTCCGTTGACTTCCGCGATTTTGTCGATTTTCTGACATGAAAAACCCTCCTAAACAAGCTGGATAATATCCTTCAGATTCTCATTTTTTGCCCAAGAACAAGTATTTGTACGATGATGTTTGTTAGCATTTAATCCTTTCAAATAGCAGCCTCCGCAATATCCATTAAAAGGACAGCCTTTCTTACAATGTTCACTAAATTTGGGAGACTGTAATTTCCATAATTTGTGGACAATTAGCGATTTAAATATATTTTCATATGAATCTGTTAAAATATTTCCTAAAGAGAATGTTTTCGGAAATAAGGCACATGGCCGAACATTGCCATATGGATCTACCACTATAGAACGCCATCCAGCTCCACAATTACTTACCCTTTTTCTTTCATATGGAATAATCGGAATTAAATCTTTGAATTCTTCAAGTAGTTCCTTTTCATAGGATAAGAACTTTTGATATACATTTGCGTTCACAGTGGGAAGTTCTATATTTTTTCCTCTACCAAAATCATTCACCCAATTATAAGTGAATAGCTTAGCTCCCAGTTCTTTTACTAAACTGGCCATTTCACGTATTTCCCACATATTATCTTCAAAAACAGACATAGCAACTCGAACAAAAATGCCATTATCGCTGAGTAACTTAATCGTTTTACAAGTCTGTTCAAAGGCATGCTTTTTCCCCTGAATCGATTATGTACTTCCGGCCGGACACTATCTAAGGAAAAGCCCACAATGATCTTATGTTTATATTTTATTAAAAGATCTGCACTTTCTTTCCTTAATAATGTTCCATTTGTTAAGATCGCTACCTTTTTAAATTTGTTTAATGCATATGTTAGAATCTCGTTTGCTTTTGGATGGACAAATACTTCCCCACCGGTAATTTCACAGGTTAGTACACCGTTTTTATATAACATATCTGTAACTTTCTTAAATTTTTCTAAAGAAATTGTCCCTTGTGCTTGAGGGGAACTTTCTAGATAACAATGTTCACATTTTAAATTACATTTGTGTGTTAGTTCAAATGTAGCATGTAATGGCATTGGATATTCATTGCTTCCGCTTACTTGTATATGTTTGTATTTAGCCTGATCCAT
The DNA here is from genome assembly GCA_014896555.1 of Caryophanales bacterium. Classification (GTDB taxonomy): domain Bacteria; phylum Bacillota; class Bacilli; order Bacillales; family DSM-4216; genus Bacillus_O. The sequence goes on from JADBKC010000080.1 coordinate 6,849, forward strand.
TATTTTTATAACTTGCTTTTTCAAAAGCATATGGATATATCATAATACCATCCCTCATGGTCATGAATATTTTCATTGTATTTATCACATTGTGCTTGTAAGATTTCTTCAATCGTTTTGGTGCCAACCATACGCATGCAAATCTCATAAGCAGTTTGATTTAAATCTAGATACTCAAAATCCGAAGCGGAAACATCTTCTCTTAAATAATCGATTTCAAGAACACCGCCTGATGGTAGTTTATGAAGTCTTATATGATCCCCTATATAGGGATATTTATTTTTTAAGGCCATTTCCATCCCTTCCTTATAAAAAATTTATTTTTAGATTCTGTATTGTACAATTTACAAGGGGGGCGTCCCAATGATGTCTGAGCCTTAACAAATGCATGAACTGGTAAATTAAATATTTATTCACTGTGAAGGCTTGACACCTATTTGGAACAATCCCCTAAAATTTTACCCCACAAGCCCGAAAGTACCAGAAATAGCAGCAACCTCAAAATCAGGTACCGGTCCATCAGCTAGACATAATGCACCAATGGAACATGCTGAGCATCCTTGTTCTCTACAATTACTCCCCTTTTCATAACACATTTCCTCCTTTTGTTATATTAGTTAATTTCAGTAATACCTGGGTACAATTTAATGGTAAATTACCAAAATTGTTAATTCGATATAATAATTTGAAAAATCTGTTAATGATGTTTGACTTTTCTGTTAACAACGTATTGATGATGCAAAAAATAATAAAATGTATTCATATCAAGCGGGATAGAACAGACTGGTAGAGTTAAATTGTTACATAAGTGACAACTATACGAAAGGGAGCAAGTGCTAAAGAAGAGGTATTGTGAAAATGGCAAAGTATTCAAAAACATGGAGAAAAATCATTTTTGTCTAGAGAATTGCTATGACACAAAAGGAAATAGAAACAACACAAACATAGCTTCCACTTTTGTACGAAATATCTCAACAACCAGGATTTTATTAACGAATACACGAAGTAAAAGCCGTAGAACAGTTGAGATTCTAGGGTTTCATAATGATTCCGATTGGTCTCGAACCAGCAGCCCCACCCTGTCATGGCTAATAATCTACGATTGATAATGAACAAGTAGGTTAAAATCCAAGGTTTCCATTTTTCGTAATATAATAGTTTCTGTTCAAAAATGAAGATTGTTAATTGTTTTCATCAACAATCCCGTCAACACTGAAAGATGGAATATAATTCTAGTAATTACTTTATTATACCATAAATGAAATATATAATAATTACAATATTGTAACTATTTGTATGATAAGGATGAGGGCGACCTCTTCACCGATAATTTCCCTTATCCTCTCTATGAGTTCCTTGCCAATCCCGCTTTTTTGATAATCTTGATCAACAGCCAAGTCAGAGAGGTAACAACAATAACTGAAATCCGTTAATGCGCGGGCTATTCCAACCAATCTATTATGGTCCCAAGCCGTCAGAATAAGATTGGCATGATCCAACATCTTCTGAATCCGCTCTTTTTGGCCAATCGGGCGATTGATACCACTATTCCTAAATACTTGTATAACGTCTTCCGCTTTTACCGGTTCATTGTATTTATAAACTATTTCCATTTAAATATGCCTCCTTAGACAGCATTATGTAGAATATTTAAGCAGCTATGATCCTTTAAATTCGACAGAAACCTATAAGTATTAAGTCAATTATTATACCTTTCTTTAGTTGTATTATTTTTTTCAAGCTGCGATCAATACTTATTGCAAAATCCGACAAATGAAATTCCGCTCAGCAGGAACATTTCTTTAAAAGTGAAGAAAATTTTTTCAGAATTGTTTGATTTATTACAAAACAAAAAAATGATAAACAATACTTAATGGTTTTACCATCGAACGATGTCATATGTTTACTGATGCAAAGATCATATATATCTATAACCTTCTACCCCGACCATCTTTTTCTGGCTCACTAGATACATCGTTAATTTTCCCATTAACCCCTTCTTCTGTTGGCTGACAGTCATCCATTGACTTCTGTCGACTAAACCAATAAAGGCACTTGAAAAAACGAAAGGAAGCATCCATATGCTAAACAGCAAATGATGCTTCCTTTCACATTCAGGTTTTTGGTTAAGCCAGATTTGCTTGTTTTTTTTCCGCTAAGCCAAGCGTCTGCGATGTATGAGTATGAATTTCTTGAATAAGTTCTGGATTTTCCAATAGTGGCTCGCCATAAGAAGGAATCATCTCTTTGATTTTCGGTTCCCATGCATTTAGATGTTGCGGGAAGCATCTTTTGATTACATCAAGCATGACGGAAACGGCAGTAGAAGCACCCGGAGAAGCGCCGAGCAATGCAGCGACCGAGCCATCAGCGGCGCTAACCACTTCCGTACCAAATTGAAGCGTTCCTTTTCCGCCTGCCTCCGTATCTTTGATCACTTGTACACGTTGGCCCGCTACCACAATATCCCAATCTTCGCTTTTGGCGTTCGGAACAAACTCCCGTAGCTCTTCGATACGCTTTTCTTTCGATAACATCAGTTGTTGGATCAAGTATTTTACCAATGACATATTTTTGACGCCTGACGCCAACATCGTTACGAGATTATGCGGTTTTACGGAAGCAAATAAATCCAGGTTTGAACCGGTTTTTAAGAATTTTGGCGAGAAGCCGGCAAACGGTCCAAAGAGCAATGATTTTTTGTTGTCGATATATCGTGTATCAAGATGCGGAACAGACATAGGAGGAGCACCAATTGCAGCTTTACCGTATACTTTTGCATGATGTTCCGCTATAACCTCCGGATTGTTGCATACCAAGAACAGTCCGCTTACTGGAAATCCTCCAATATGTTTACTTTCAGGAATACCGGTTTTTTGCAGTAAAGGCAGGCTTCCGCCACCGGCGCCGATAAAGAGGAATTTAGCCGTATGGCGTTCGACAGTACCGCTATCGAGATTTTTCACTTTCAATTCCCACAATCCATCGCTGGTGCGTTTAATATCATTCACTTGATGTTTGTAGTGGATATCGACGTTTTTATTCTTTAAGTGGTCAAACAACATGCGCGTTAATGCGCCAAAGTTGACATCAGTTCCAGATTCGATTCTTGTCGCCGCTATAGGTTCATTGATTGTCCGGTCTTTCATCATAAGCGGAATCCATTCCGCCAGTTTTCCCGGGTCATCGGAAAATTCCATCCCTTCAAACAGGGGATTGTTAGAAAGCGCTTCATAACGTTTTTTCAAAAACTTTACGTTTTGTTCCCCTTTTACAAAACTCATATGAGGCAATGGTCTGATAAAGTCCTGCGGATTACGTATCAGATTGTTTTTTACCAAGTAAGACCAAAACTGTTTTGAAACCTGAAACTGTTCATTAATTCTAATAGCTTTGCTGATATCTATAGATCCATCCGGTTTTTCGACAGTGTAGTTAAGCTCGCACAGTGCAGAATGCCCTGTTCCCGCATTATTCCATTCATTAGAGCTTTCCTCACCTGCCTTGTCAAGCTTCTCAAAAACTGTAATTTTCCAATCCGGTGCTAATTCTTTCAGTAGCGTTCCCAACGTCGCACTCATGATTCCAGCACCAATTAAGATAACGTCTGTATTAGTGTGTCTGTTGCTCATATTGAAAGTCCCGTCCTTATACCCGAAATTTTACAGAAAAGATGTATGCGCTCACAACAAGCCATAGAGCAGCCTTGTCACACATCTTTTCTGGATCAATTATATCCAATTATAGTGTAACACTATTATCAAAAGATTAAAATATTTATTTACAATTATATGATTAGTTATAACCTATTGGCAGTGTCAATATTTTTGTGTAAATGACAATACACCTTTTTGGATAGACTGTCACATTACGGATTTTATTGAATTTGTTGAAACGGATTCGATTTGGATGTATGGGGAAGGGGTACCCCTTCCCCATACATCCAAATTTCGCACATGAGCTGCGTCTCTTGGCTATTCTTTCGTTTCGAACATGTTCTCTAATTCCGCACGTGCTTGATCGAATCCTCTGTGGCAACGAGTTGCAAAACGTTCGTTATATTCGTCAAACAGTGAGACTAGGAAGCGTTCGAGAGCTTCCTCATTTGGGAACTGTTCTTTGCGTTTTGTATATTTTTTGATTTGTTTATTAAATGACTCAATAAGGTTTGTTGAATAGATACTTCTCCGAATGGATGTTGGAAAGTGGTAAAACGTAAAAATATTAGGATTTTCTAGTAATGACTTCGTAATTTTGGGATAGACTTTTTGCCATTTTGTACAAAAATCCTGAAGTGCTTTTTGACCAGATTCTTTATCATTAGCTTGATAAACAGCTTTGAAATCATGACAAACTTCCTCACGATCCGATACGCGAACCTTATGGGATAGATTGCGTGAGACATGGACTAAACACGTTTGATATTGTGCTTTTGGAAAAACACTTGAAATCACTTCAACCATGCCTTTTAAGCCGTCTGAAATGAACAATAGGACTTCTTCCACACCTCGTTCTTTTAGCTCTAGAAGAAGCTCCTTCCAGTTGAAAGCAGATTCTGTTGGTTTCTGTTGGTGCAATGGTATAGGTTAAAACTTCTTTCGAGCCATCTTCACGGATACCTACTGCGATAGATATGGCTTCTTTGGATACCGTATCACGACGTACTGCGATATAGGTAGCATCCATATAAACACAGACGTAGCGAGCGTTTAATGGCCGATTATGAAAAGCTTCCACTTGTTCTGTCATCACTTTCGTCATATTTGAAATAGTTTGAGGCGTATAATGGTGTCCGTCCATTTTCTCAATGATTTCAGCAATCTCAGAAGTTGTCATGCCTTTTTGGAACCTGTGAATGACAAAGGATTCGAGAGTATCGTTAGAGCGCTTATAAGGCGCAATGGTCTGTTGTTTAAACTCACCGTTGCGATCACGTGGAATTTTAATATTCAAATCGCCATATTCCGTGTGTAGAGTACGTGGATAATATCCATTGCGAGAATTGCCTGAATGAAAGCCCATACGATCATATTTCTCATAATTTAAAAAAGCGGTTAGTTCTGTCTCTAACAATGTATTTACAGCCTTTTCTAAATGCAAACGAAAAACTTCTGTAATATCTTGTTTTTGTACTAGAGCTTGAACAATATCTGTAGTAAACTGATTCATAGGGAAGACCTCTTTTCTGTGAATTGGTAGTAGTGACTTCATTCTATCAGAAAAAGGTCTTCCTTTCTTTTATTCATTTACACAAAATATTTTATACTCTCAGAACCGTTCTTTAAGCCCTAGAAACTTGCTACGAACTTTCAAAAGTTTAATTAAAAAGCTAAAGTGCCTAACATTCGGTTTCACGATCTAAGGACACACACACGCTACTTCATTATTGATGGAAGGGATTCATCCAAAAGTGATAGCGGAACGGTCAGGACATAGTAAAGTAAGCGTGACATTAGACACATATTCACACGTTTTACCTACCATGCAGAAAGAAGCGGCAGAAAAACTAAATAAAACATTGTTTAGCTAACACTAAAAAATAATTACTGTTGTGCTATTGTCGCCAATCGGTCGCCAATTAGTCCGTTGTA
>JADBKC010000241.1 GCA_014896555.1 Caryophanales bacterium
TCCCCCGGGTTTACGACTCTACTGGGGATCGACGACAAATGTACCATTTTTCTCTTGCTAAAAGTTGTTGCCAAAAACTCACTTAAATAATATTCTCGTCTCCGCCTTTTTTGACACCAAATTCTTCCCGCTTGGAATATTTTTGTGTCCGGAATGTGTAAAAGATTATGGAATCTTCATCCTGATCCATTAAGTCTTGCAATTCTTTTTTCAGCTTAAAATAGTTCGCATCGGAAATCTCGCCTTCCAAAACGGAATTTTGCACCCAATTGAGATACTTACGCGATATTTTTAACGCTTTACCTACCCGCTTTTCTGCAAAATCATAAACCAAAATGACAAACATTCAATCACCTACCACATTGAACGGTACGGTTCATATGTTTTTTCACCCATTAAATGTTTTTGAATTTTATATAACTCTAACCGAATCAAACGACGATAGGAAACCGACTTGCCCAAATGCCGATGATTTACTGTCGTTCGCATCCTTTTATCCAGTTCTGCAACAAATTTTTTTCGACCGGATTCAGTCAACAAAATGCCGTTCATCTGCTTATCAAAATCTTTCTTCCCAATCATTTTTTTATTAATTAACATGAATATAAGACGATCCACCATGATGGGTTTAAAAATCTCGGCCACATCCAAATTTAAAGAAAATCTGCGGAAATTTGTGGCATGCAGAAAACCTATCCGAGGATCAAGATACGTCTTGTATATTTCACTTAAAACCGTGGTATAGCATAAAGAATTGCCGAAACTAATCATTGCATTCAATCGGTTTAACGGCGGGCGCTTGCTTCTCTTTTCAAAGAGAAAATCTTGGTCGTTAATGATGTAATCAAACATTTTGTAATAATCTTCTCTTGCATGCCCTTCAATCGCCATTAATTCTTCTACCGTATGGCCTTCGTTCAGTTCACTTGTACGAACTTTGAATTTCTCAATGAGTGCTGTGATTTCTTCTTTACCATTTTTAGCTCGTGTTCGATAATATTTTAATACTTGACTCATTTGAGCAATGGAGCCGGCGATAAAAATTCGAGCCAGTTCCAGCCGCTTTTCTTTGTCTATGTAGTGTTCCGCCTGTTTTAAAATAACATGCCCAGCATTGTAATGTTCCCGTGGATAGAAGGTACCTGTATAATAGCCATAATGATTAAAGTAATGGATGCAGATTTCCTTAGTTGAGACAAATTCAAGAAAACGTTTTGTGACATCCACTTCACCAAAAATGTAAATATCATTTGTATCTTCAACGGGGATATACTTGCGTCCAGCCTCCGATTCAAAGTAAAGACTGTTATCCTTTCGTTTCAATTCTCCACTGGTGAAGATATACAATGTTTTTTTCATCGTTATCCCTCCGCCCAACAATATTCGCGATAAGCACATTTCCGGCAAAAATTAATTTTTTTAGGCGATGGAGGAATCGGTTGCCTGGCGATGCAGCGAATCTCTTGAATCGCCTCATCCAGTTTTTCTTTCGCTTCGGGCGTCCATTCTATGACTTCGCGCCGCCGTTCCTCAGGAAAAAGCAATTCACCTTTCGCTTCAATCCCCATCTGTTTCAACGTGTCCAAGTAAAATAATAGTTGATAACGGGCACTTTCTTTAAAGCGGGAGGATTTTTTCACTTCACCGATGATCAGTTGTTGTCCATGCTTTCTGACGCGATCCACTTTAATGTTTCCGATCACGATTTCTTTTTTGTCGTTTTGATACCTATGTTCC
>JADBKC010000081.1 GCA_014896555.1 Caryophanales bacterium
TAGTCCTTGCAATTTGCCGATTTCCCCTCTAGTATATGCTTCGGAAACAGTCGGAACGAGCATGACGAGCAGAGAATGGGCGATAAAAGCAGGGAAAAAACCTATGGTTGACGCCACTCCTGCCATCATACCGAATTGTGCTGTAGCCGTTTTTTCTTCAACCCCTCCCAGCAATAAAGAATACGAAATGAGAAACGGCTGAACGGCATTGATCACCGAATTAAAAATGCGCATCCCCGTAGTCGGCAATGAAATTCCCAATAATTTTTTGGTAACGGTTCTTCTCGCTAATTCTTTATAAGGAATGGTTTTCAGCTGCCTCATGTAGAGAACATAGGCACGCATAAGATATAAAAACACCACTATTTCACTGGCTATCAAAGTTCCCAAGGCTACTAATATCGATGTTTCCTGGTCAAAATCAAAAAAGCGGTACACAACGACTAGTAAAATCAACTGAAAAAACTTTCGCACAAAATTGGCGAATGCTATTTTTCTCATTTGCTGTATCCCTATGAAATAGCCTCTAGCAACAGAAGTAAACGAAATAACGGGAATGAGAATAAGCGTCAGCCATCGAATCATCGGATGATAACCGCGAAAAATGGGAAAAAACGTAAAAACGATCACAGCAGACAGCATGAAAACACTGGTGGTAACCGTCGCCAATCTCATAGCATGCTGGAGCGTACTCTTATGATACTCCCTCTGTTGTTCCGCAATATACTTGGAAATAGAAACAGACAGTTCTAAGCTGGCAATCACTACAATGAGAAATATGGAAGGCAAAATCGCCATGTATTTCCCCATCCCAATTTCACCAAGTTCTTTTGTCAACACCATATTTGTTAAAAATTCAAGCGTTTCACCAAAAAACGCTGTCACTGATAGGATCAATGTTCCTTTGAAAAATGAAGTCATACGTCCTCTCCTTCTCCAACCCCTGTCCACTATTGAACATATGACTGCAAATAGAAAAAAAGAACAGACGTCCAAAATCTATCAGTCTATGATCTGAAGAAAAAGTCGTGCAGCGTACTACTTTCGCTTTTTTATACATATGAAATGGAATATTTACAAATGGTTTTATCTTGCGCCAACTGCTGCTTTTAATATGAATAGTGTAACAAACAAAAGGATAATCTTCCTGATGTGTAATACACAAAAAAGAAAGCCCGCATTCCAGCAGACTTTCTACACTTTTTCCAGTTTTGTTTCACAGTAATTGTTTATGATCCCACTATAATACCGCCATTGACATGGATCACTTGACCTGTCACATAACTGGAATCATCGGATGCCAAATAAACGTAGGCGGGTGCTAATTCAAATGGCTGGCCAGGACGGCCCATTGGTGCATCTTTTCCAAATTTTGTTGCTACATATTCTGCCGAAAAGCTGGCAGGTATAAGCGGTGTCCAAATGGGACCGGGAGCAACCGCATTCACTCTAATCCCTTTTCGAACCAAATTTTTGGCAAGGGCGCGTGTAAATCCGACAATCGCTCCTTTTGTAGCTGTGTAATCCAGCAATTGTTCATTTCCTTCATACGCAACCACAGAGGCTGTATTGATAATGGAGCTTCCTCTTTTCAAATAATACAGTGCCGCTTTTGTTAAATAAAAAAAAGAATAAATATTGGTTTTAAACGTCAAATCCCATTGTTCCGACGTAATGTCAAAAAGGCTATGCTGCGGAAACTGAACAGCATGATTATTGACTAAAATATCAAGTTTTCCAAATGTATCGATCGCTTTACCGATTACTTCGCGGCAATGTTTCTCATTTTTCAAATCCCTAGGAATCAAAAGGCAGCGACGTCCGAATTTTTCAATTTTTCTTTTTGTACGAAAAGCATCTTCGTTTTCATATTCGGCATAATAAGCGATGACCACATCTGCCCCTTCTTTTCCGAACGCAATGGCCGCAGCCGCTCCGATTCCGCTGTCGCCTCCGGTAATAACCGCCGTCTTATTCTTTAATTTCCCGCTTCCTCTATAATTCGGGTCTTCCACCATTGGACGCGGTATCATGAGCGATTCGACACCTGGCTGTATTGGCTGATGCTGCGGTGGAATACTGAATGATTCACCCTTATTCACTCTCCAAACCGTTTCTGGACTGGTTAGTCGGTGATGATAGGGGTGTTTATATTTCATGATCATTCCCCCATTCCCTAGGCTGTTGTATTAGTTTATGACCGACTGGAAAAAGGGTGACGCAGAGAGAACAGCCTTAAATAAGCGGACGCGGAGCCAATACCACTCCATCTTCGTCAGCATACACATAATGTCCCGGAACCCATTCTACTTCTCCAAAATGAAGAACAATATCTCGTTCCCCTTTCCCTTCTTTTTTACTTTTCAGCGGCATGCTGCCAATAGCAAGAACGCCAATTTCTTGTTCGGCTAGATCGGCGGTATCCCGAGCGCAGCCATTAATGATCACACCAGCAAGTTCACGGTTTTGGGCAATCTCTCCTAGTCGGTCTCCCAATAAAGCACAGTTTCGAGAGCCGCCGCCGTCCACTACGAGTACATTCCCTTTTGGAATAGATTGAAGCGCTTCCTTCACAAGAACATTATCCTCAAACACTTTTACTGTTGAGATCGGTCCTGAAAAACGCTTTTTTTTGCCAAAAGAATAAAATTCCAATTTGCATACTTGCAGCTCCTCATAAAACTCATCACAAAGATCAGCTGTTTTAAATGTCATTTTCCTTCACCTCTAATGTTATGTAATAATTCTTTATTATTCGACATTTATGTTGAAAATTCCTTTTTTGTGCAAAAAAAAATTTAAAAGCTAAGCAGCAAGATATGCTGAAAATTTGAATTAAATATCTAATTCTCCAACAATCATAAGGGCTTGAATGGCCAGCAGAAGATGAAAATTGACAACGGGATTGCGAAGTTCTTTGCCAAGCAATGTTTCAATTTTATGAATTCGGTATCTTAGACCGCTGACGGATAAAGCTAAATCGGCAGCGGTTTGTTCCAAGTTTCCTCCATTTACTAAAAAAGCGTAAAGGGTGCGCACTAATTCGACATTTTTGGCGTCATTCTCCATTAATTGCCCTAAATAGCGAGCAGCGATTTTTTTGACTTCTTTTTCGTTATGGGTATTGATTAATGGACCGATAACGCCAAGTGATTCAAATGAAACTAATCGGTTGTGATTTGTAGCTGTTTTTAATGCCACTAAAGCCTCTCTATATGCTTCTCTTGATTCCAAAATATCCTTCGTTTTTGAGCTAATCCCTCCAAAAAATTCGACAATGGCAAACTTTTTAGAAAGCGATTTCAACAATAAGCGAACAAACTCCTCTATATCATTGTTTTTTAATTGTTCCTCAGTAATAAGGAGCACAATGCTTTTCGCTCTTTGTCCGATTAACACATTTAAGCGACGGCTGCTAAAAAATTCGGATATTTCTTCCATTATTTTTGCGTAATATTCAAGTTCGAGATTGCTCTGTTCATTTTTAAAACGGTACTTGATCACACTAATATAAAAAGGACGCGATAAATCAAGATGGATAAAACTCCCCTTCGTAATGAAATCTTCTCTCGATTGATACTGCCCGCTAATGATCTCTTCTAAAAAATAACCTTTTAATCTTTCGAAAGATTCAAATTTCGTTTTTTCATTTAACAGTCTTAAAGAACAAACAGATGCGACACGCTCTATCACCATTTGGGCAATAGTAGGATTATATTGATTACGATCATAAAAAATAAACGAACAATAGCCAAAGACCTGATCATGTAAAAGAACAGGAGCCATAAGCCGAAAATAATGATGAAAAGAAATGAGCTTTGTTGTTTGATGGAAATCGATGGGGGAATTGCCATGATAGTGATCCTTCACATATTGACAAAAATCACGCGATGTGCTCTCTAAAGATTCCGGAGAAAGTCCTTCATGGGCCAAAGGCTGGAAACTTAAGTTCTCCAACACAATGGGTATTCCAACCAACTCATAAACTTTATGAATAATCGATTCCAGACCGTGACCTCTCATGATCTCTTTTGTCAGTTCATTATGAACCTTTGTTGCAAACGTTAATTGGTTCCGTTCTTCTAAAAGCTTTTCATATGTGAGTTCCAATTCTTTCACTATGGGAGGTTCATTTAAATATTGCTGCATCTCCTTGCTTTCTTTTCCCCATTGAGAAAGCGTTTTGCCAATCCAGCGGCATTCCTTTTCTCCGGTCCCTAAACAGCTGATTTCTTTAAAAAGCACCATTTCTCCGACTACTTCAGAGACATATCCGCTAGCGTATCCCGTTAGAGTAAAACAAACCGGATATTTAGATGGTCCAAACAAACGCACATGGTCCTCCGCTTCAAAAGAATTCTTCCAAATCCCCTCCATCACAATGAACTTCTGACCATTTTCGTCTTTCACCTGAAGATGGAGCGTTTTCGCTTCAACGTGCCCTTTCATCGAGTGCAAAAACGGCCCATACTGTATAATCTCTTCCAAAGAATGATCTGCATGTTTTTTTAACTCTTTTGCATCTTCTTTGCCGAGTTCCCAGCCGTGGCGAAAAAAATATCCTTTCATTCTTTCCAATCCGATATTTTGAATTAAATCTTTGCGTAAAGAACTAAAAGATTTTGTAGTGACGATAATGGAGCGGTTGTCTCCCATATATAGCAAATCATTTTTCAATTTCAGCTTCAATTTTTCCAAAATCGTTTTTTCTACATTCACCCTTTTTCCACCTTCTTTTTTAAGCTAATTCAGCTTCTATAGGGCTGTACGGGTACGTTTTGCAAAGAAGGGCATACCCTTGATCGCGTTCTTCATCAGATAAAGCGTCTTTTGAGCAGACGTCGACTTCATAATCACCTTTTAACACTTTTACTTTGCATAAGCCACATCCTCCGCTAGCACACCCAAATGGCAAATGGACTCTTTGGGAACGAGCTGCCTTAAGCAAATCTTTATCTTCAGGGCAAAAAAACGTATCTCCACCAATCATAATTCGATACATTTGTTCACACTCCTTTTTTATTTTCGAATTCTCTAATTATTTAAACGGAATCTGATTATCCTCGCTCATATGCATCTAAGAAATTTATGATCAACAGAATTCCTTGAAAAAAGTTTCTCTTTCTCATTTCCTTTTACTTAAACTATCCAGATATAATGAACAATCACCCCTTTTCTTTTTGCTTAATGGATGATTGAAAGGGAAGACGGAAAACGAGCAGCCCACTATTGAGCAGTTATCGATCAACCGTCAATAGTGAGCTACGAATAAAGGTTGCCGGTTTCCATCGTGCAAAAATGGTTCTTTATAATCACTATGTCTCATTTTATAAGCGCTTTCATTTTGCTTTCTCTTTCTCGATCGTTTCGTTTGAAATAATCACTTCGATTCATAGACCAACCGTAGTGCCAATTTTTAAGTTAATGCCTTGTTGAACGATTCTACTAATTCACGTCGATGATAAAAAATCCCTGTGCCTATTTTGTCTTCTGTCCAAGTGATCGTTGGAAAATCGGCATAGGCCATGTATCCGCTTGCAAAAGCTTCGTTTCGGTTACCAGATGGATCAAAAAAGTATACAGTCTGTCCGCGAGTAATACCGTGGCGAGTCGGGGTTACTTCTATTTGGATTTCATTTTTTGAAAGAATATCAGCTGCTTTCAACACTTCATACCAGTTATCCACATAAAATCCGGCATGGTGGAATTTGGCGTCAGGCCCTTTCACAAAAGCTAAATCATGAGCTTTATTGGTCGTAGAAAGAAAGCTTCCCACTAAATCTTCTCCATCCACGCTGATGATTCTCTCGCTTTGTTTAAATCCAAGAACCTCCGTAAAAAATCTTGTAGCCGTTTTCAAATCATCCCCTGTTAGCAGCGCATGATCCAGTCGATGAGGAGCAATTCCCTTTAAACCTTCCGGCCACGGGTCCGGATTGACGGTACCAGTTTTGACTCCGACAAATTCCATATCTGTGTAGAGCTCCATCATATGTCCGGTTGGAATTTGAAATCGGACTGCTTCTCCTTCCGCTATTCTTGATCCTTTTGGCACTCGAGTAAGTGTACAACCGAATTGTTCAATTTTATGCTCCAGTTTTTCCAATTCATAGACATCTTTCACCTTAAAGCCCATATGATCCATGCCGGCAGAGTCCGATTTTTGCAAAATAATGCTGTGATGATCATATTCGTCCCATGCTTTTAAATACACACGGTTTTCATCTCGTGCGGTTACTTCCAAACCGATCACATTCGTATAATAATCCACAGATTTTTCTAAATCATAAACCCGAAGCTCCAGTCTCCCCAATCTTAAAATCCCATTTCCATTCATCTTTTTCTCTCCTTTCCCATTTCATTTTACGTAACTTGATTCTCTTAAAAAGTTTAAAGCGGCTTCACAGCACAATCGGTCTTCCTCTTCCGTACCTCCGCTCACTCCAATCGCTCCTGTTAACTTTCCCTCTACCCAAATAGGGTATCCACCACCGAAAATGACGAGATTTTCAGTATGAACGATTCCTAGTTTTAAACTCGGCTCATCTTTAATCAGATCGTACCATTCATGGGTAGGAATCCCGAACGCAGCGGCTGAATACGCCTTATTTTGCGAAATTTTAATACTCAAAATAGGCGCTCGGTCCATACGAGAAAAAGCGATGAGATTCCCGCCTTGATCCACCACAGTAATATTGACGGCAATCTGTAATTCTTCTGCCTTTTTTTGCGCTGCTTGAATCAAATTCCAAGCTAGTTCATTGCTGATTCTTTTTTCATCTAAAAATCCCGTCATCTGTCCCCCACCTCCTTCTAAAGATCAAGTTCCCCGCTATTATCAGTCCCTAGCAAATACAATAATTAAAATATTCAAAATAATAAAAATTTAAATTTGATTATATGTTACTTCCTATTAGTTTCGAAGACAATAGCAGAAACTGCTTGAATATTTAGGATAATTCAAATCCTTCTGTTGGTTTTAAAAACAAGATACGATTGAAATAGATTTTTTCTTATCGCTTTGCCGCCATTTCATTTTCCAGTTTTCGATATTTTCCACTCCAAAAAACAAGCGGTTCTTTCTCCTCGACCACTATACCGACCACTTCTCCAATGAATAATATATGATCTCCCGCCTTCACTTCATCTACAACTTTACAAGCCACTTGAGCTGCCGCCCCTTTGATTACCGGTTGATCTTCTAATCTTTCAAATTCTACAGGCGCCTTTTCTTTTAATTGGCCGGCAAAGTTCATGGACAATAATTGTTGATCTTCCGCCAAAATATTCACAGCGTACTGTTTTGTTTGTTGGATTTTTCGAAGCATTTGTGCTTTTTCTCCAATGGAAATGACCACAAGCTTTGGATTAAGCGATACAGACATAAAGGCATTGGCTGTCATTCCGTGGATTTCTCGATCGATTTCCGTGGTCACGACAGTCACACCAGTAGCAAATTTGCCCATTGCATTGCGAAATAAACGATCGTCCATTTCTTTTCATCCCTTCTATCAACTAGCATTTACTTACAGATTCCTAGTTTCCACCGCTTGTTTTGGATTTATCCACGTTTCATTGACCCATCCGTTCAGATCATAGTCGCTTAGCGCTGAGTCGACAAATGATTTAAACTTAGCGGAGTCTCCTCTGGCATCGGCAATTTTTAACGTTTCTAGACGAATAGCCTCATGATTGCCGGCATAATTGATTTCATATAATTCATGCCGACCTCCAAATTCGCTTAAGATCGAATCCCAAACTAGCTTTAATAGTTTTACTCTTTCTTCAGCAGTAACCCCTGTTCCCCGATAATAGCGATCGAGATATGGACGAATTTCTGGATTTAAGAAGTCATTGGCACTGGACGGCAATTGAATTAATCCTCCGGCAACCACTTGTTCAAAAATCTGTTTCACCCTTGGCCAAACCATTGGAGCGAGCACACGGTATGCAGCACCATACGTTAAATTAGGAAGCACAATCCCGTTTTTCTGTTCACAATTCGTTGCCATTGCAGTCGAAATCGCCCAAAACATATTGCGAAATGCCAGCACTTCTCCGATGTTTGCCTGCACACCTCTGAATTTGTTTGTTCCAGCAGCTTCTGTCGCTTTCATTAAAAGTCCAGCCATAAAATCCAGTTTAACCGCAAAGCGGGTGCACCCTTGGAACGTGAAGCGATTGACAAACCCCGTATCCACGAAAAATCCGTTTGTCACTTTTAAATTGTTATAGGTTAGCACGTTTTCCCACGGGACAAAAACATTATCAAGCACAATCACAGCATCATTTTCATCAAAGCGGCTTGAGAGCGGATAATCAAATGGAGATCCTGACTTTTTGGCTGCGAGCTCATAAGATTGGCGGCTAATCATTTTTACTCCAGGAGCATTCATTGGCACAAAGAATATGAGAGCATGGCTGAAATCGTTATCCCCCAAATCTTGACCGTAGTTGGAAACAAAATTGTAATGCGTTAAAGCAGCTCCTGTTCCAACCATTTTGGCACCGCTTACAATAATTCCATCATCACGTTCTTTCACGGCACGCACAAACACATCTTTATTTTCATGAAGAGGTTTAGAACGATCAACTTGAGGATTTACAATGGTATGATTAATGAATGGGATTTCTTTTATGGTTTTTTCGTACCAGTAGCGGGCACTATCTTCAAATCCCTCGTAATAGTTGGCAAATGCTCGCAAATTAGCGGTAAAGGAAGCTTTATAATCCGGTGTTCGGCCCATAAATCCATAATTCAGTTTAGACCACTCTGCGATTGCATCCCTTGCTCCAAGCAAATCATCGGCATTTTTCGGTTCTTTAAAAAACTTATGAGTTCTGACTCCTTCCTCGGTTACCGTTGTCAATATCGGCTGCTTTTCCTGATCATGAAGAGCATCATACATACGCGCAATCGATCGGGCTGAATTTTGATAAGCAGGATGTTCCGTTACATCATCAATTCTTTCTCCGTTTAAATAAACCACTCTGTTGTCTTTTAGACTTTCCAAGTATTCTTTTCCATTCATCATAACGATTTCACTCCTCCTGGTTTTTCAGCATTTTTTGAGTATGTTAGGAAAACTTGGTATTGATATCATCTTAATCATTCAAACGAATAGAAACAACAGCAGAAAATGACTAAAAATTCAAAATTTTGTACCAGAAACCGTTTAAGGATTTTGTCCTATAAGGAGATTTTTCTAAAAAGTGACTGTCGGTATTTGTTCGAAAATCAGAGAAAATAAGATCTTTTACTATCATTCTAAAGTCCCACCTATCATTATTCCCTTCAAGGTGAACATCCCCATATAAATAATTTTGGCAGCTCTTGTAAACTCTTATGATTGAAAGATAAATGATTAACCGCTTGCACATTGTTTTGCCTTTTAGAAAAACAATTTTGAACAGGCTGAAAAGTGGATTCAAATAGCGGCTGAGGAGAAATACAATCTTGTTGTTCTTTCTAATTTGAGGGCAGCTGGCTTGATTTAATAATTAATGAGACTGGAAATGCGTCCCAGCGTAAATGGGGAAAACCATCAAAAACAGACATGAATCCAGTTCGTTCATCCTTTAAGCGATTGAAAACATCCTTTTTTCTCAGATGAACAGCTGATACATGGAGGAAAATTGCTATGAAAACCGATAACTGTCCTATAGAAATGGCCCAATAAACATAAGTCAGCAGCATGCTTATTGGACCCGTTAATTGAAAATTTATTTTTATTCCCAAATATACGGTGTCTCTTGGTATACATAGTAGTTGAGCCAATTGGAGAAAAGCAGGTGGGCATGAGACCGCCATGTATTAATCGGCCTTTTATTAGGATTATCATTAGGAAAATAATGTTTTGGAATATGAATCTTCATTCCTTTTTGTGTATCTCGCTTATACTCTTCTGCAAGCGTTTCAGTTTCATATTCCAAATGTCCGGTAATCATAATATGCTTCTCGTCCTTCGAAATAATGAGAAGCGGTCCAGCTTCTTCTGATGACGCCAGCAGAAGCAAGTTAGGATGCTCTAAGATTTTCTTTTTCTCGACGTCCGTATAGCGAGAATGCGGTGCTGAAAACACATCGTCGAACCCGCGGACAAGCTTGACAGTAGGATAATGTAATGTATGTTCATAAATGCCTAGACATTTTTCGGGTAATTCAAACTTTTCAATACCGTAGTGGTAATAGAGAGCAGCCTGTGCTCCCCAGCAGATGTGCAGAGACGATGTGACATTCGTTTTTGACCATTCCATAATTTCCGTTAATTCTTCCCAATAATTCACCTCTTCAAATTTCATCGTTTCTACCGGGGCTCCTGTAATAATCATCCCATCATAACGACGATTTTTAATTTTCGGAAAAGTTGTGTAAAATTGGTCCAAATGGTGTTTACTTACATTTTTAGATTGATGTGTGGCCGTATGTAAGAAGGTAATATTGACTTGAATGGGTGTATTTCCTAGAAGTCTCAGAAGCTGTGTCTCTGCCTTCTCCTTTTCGGGCATCAAGTTCAGAATGACAATATTAAGCGGTCGTATATCTTGAGTTCGCGCCCTTTCGTCATCCATTACAAAAATATTCTCTTTCTCTAAAATCTCTCTTGCTGGCAATTCTTTTGGAATATTAATAGGCAATCGGCACACCCTCCTGTTTCAAGTACTTTCACTAAATTATAATACAAGAAAGCCAAACGGGAAAGGAAAGGATTTTTTCGACTCATAGAAAAAAAGCCCCATGATCTTTTTCTCCTGATAGTCGGACACAAAAGAGTATGCCGAAACCTGAAACGAAACGTGATCTCTCCGTAAAAAGCCATCTAAGAAAAGAAATCACGTTTCACATTATTTCATTTCAGTTTTAGCTTCTTTAACGCATCAGCAAGTGCCGTATTGACAGGTTCTTCTTTTGCTTGATTTTTTAAATAACGCGCCACGTCTTTTTTCGAAGCTTGATTTTGTTTTTCTTTTTTTCTTCTTTCGTTAAAGGCGGCCCATTTTTCTTTAAATCCGCAATTCATACACACAAAGAGCTGCCCTTCGCCTTCTCCTCGGAGCTCTAGTCGCTTATGGCATTGCGGACAGCGCGCATTGGTTAATTTGGAAATTTGTTTTCGATATCCGCATGTTCTGTCTTGGCAAACGAGCAGTTTCCCCTTTTTCCCGTTCACTTCCAAAAGAAGCTTCCCGCACTCTGGACATTTTTTTCCTGTCAGGTTATCATGTTTAAATTTCTTATCGCTCTGTTTAATTTCCAACGTTACACCTTTGGCATAGGTGCGGATTTCACGTAAAAAGGATTGCTTCGAAAGCTTTCCTTTAGAAATCGCTTCTAGTTTTTGCTCCCATTCGGCGGTTAAGGCTGGCGATTTTAATTTGTCAGGGACAAGATCCAAAAGCTGTTTTCCTTTTGAAGTGATATGAATATCTTTTCCTTTCTTTTCAATTAAAAAAGTATGAAACAGCTTTTCGATAATATCCGCTCGTGTCGCAACCGTCCCTAATCCACCTGTCTTCCCAAGCGTTTGAATCAAATCTTTGCTTTTGTTTTCCATATATTTAGCCGGATTTTCCATCGCTGATAACAGCGTGCCTTCATTGAACGGAGCAGGCGGTTTGGTTTCTCCTTCCGTTGGCTGAAGATCGATGACAGGAATCCACTCTCCCTCACGGAGTTCCGGAAGCAGCTGATCTTCGTCTTCTTCCTCATCCGTATCTTTGCCATACACTTCTTTCCAGCCTATCGAAAGCATTCTTTTCCCTTTGGCTGTAAAGATCTCATCGCCAATACGGGCTTGAATCAATGTTTGTTCATATTCAAACGGCGGATACAGGACGGCTAAAAATCGTTTGACAATCAAATCATAAATGTTCTGTTCCTTGTCGCTTAGCTGATCTAAATTGGGCGTTTGTTCTGTCGGAATTAAAGCATGGTGGTCGGATACCTTTTGGTCGTTTACAAAGGAAGCGTTGCCTTTAATCGGGCGAACTAACAATCGTGCTGTAAAAACGGAGTAAGGTCTAACGCTGACTGCTTCCACACGCTCTTTCAACGTTCCCACAATATCGCTTGATAAATACCGTGAATCTGTCCGTGGATAAGTGACCAGTTTATAATGTTCATAAAGCCGCTGCAAAACGGAAAGAGTTTCTTTTGCTGAAAATCCGAATCTTTTATGGGCGTCGCGCTGCAGTTCCGTTAAATCATAAAGTAATGGTGGATAGATTTTTTTATGTGTTTTTTTCACAGAAGTGATTTCCGCTTTTTTCT
>JADBKC010000242.1 GCA_014896555.1 Caryophanales bacterium
AGCCTTAAGAAGGTGATTCTATCGTTTTCGACAATCCCCTATTTGGCGAAGAGGATGCTCCAGCCTGTTGCAGTGAAAATTTACATAAAAACGTAAAAACAAACCAAGTTGGCCTCATTTCATTGTTCCCCCAATGGGAAAAACGATTTTTCATCCTGCAATCAGTCCGCTTGAAATACTTTCTAAAGGAACACGAAATGAAAGATTCTCAATATAACAGAAGGAATCAATCCGTTGTGATGATCAATTTTGCAAAGTAGCAACAAAAAATTCGATCAGTTCTTGCAAATCTTCCATCATATCTTCCGTAATCAATCTTTCAAAACGGACCACTAATTCAATCGATTTTCCAGACAAAGAAGAGTCGATGTATCTTGTTTCGAACATTCTTTGTTGCCCCCATGCTGCTTTCCATTTTCGGATCATTTCTTTCGTCATGTCCTGTTCACTTCCAGAATAAACAACCTCAAGGAATGCTCCCCGTTGTGTCGAAGCCCCTTCGGCAAGCAATTCAGCGGACAACTGTTCTAAACTAGCATAAAGTCGGAAAGTAGCAAGAATATTCGAGCGTTCATTTAATGAAAACGATAGAGAATAGTTTCTCGAAAGCTGTGCTAAGTCGATGATATCATTTCTCTCTTTTATGGAGATGACGCCATTCAAATCCAAATCATAGAACAATCCTTCCGCCACCACTTTCATATTGTCAAAAGCCGTTGGATCAAACATGCCCTCACCTCTTTTTCAAGCAAACAGTAAAAGAAAGAACCTGATAGGCTCTTTCTGTTAAAATAAACCAATCGCTCTTCCTTGCTCATCGACATCCATTTGATTAGCAGCGGGATGTTTAGGAAGGCCAGGCATGGTCAACACGTTTCCTGTCAGCGCAACGATAAAACCGGCTCCTAATTTCGGCAGCAGCTCCCGTACGTGGATGACAAAATCTCTTGGACGCCCTAATTTTTCAGGGTCATCGGATAAAGAGTATTGTGTTTTCGCCATGCAAATCGGCAAACCACCCCAACCATTCTCTTCAAACTCTTTCAATTGTTTGCGGGCTTTTGCGGAAAACTCAACGCCTTTTCCGCCATAAATCGATTGGACAATCGCCAAGATTTTTTCTTCCAAGCTTTGTTCAAGGGAGTATAAAGGATGAAAAGTGTGATTGGACTGTTCTATGACTTTTAATACTTTTCCCGCCAAATCCAGTCCCCCTTTTCCGCCTTTTTCCCATACTTCCGTTAAAGCGACAGGGATTTGATTTTCAGAACACCATTGAAAAAGTTCATTGATTTCGTTTTCCGTATCTGTCATAAACCGATTCACTGCTACGACAAGCGGCAGACCAAATTGCCGGATGGATTCAATATGTTTCTGCAAATTCGCAATTCCTTTTCTTAAAGCAGGCAGGTTTTCTTGATTTAATTCGCTTTTTCCCTGTCCTCCGTGCATTTTCAAAGCGCGGATTGTCGCAACAATCACGACAGCATCTGGTTGGACTCCAGCAGCGCGCGTTTTGATATTGAGAAACTTTTCGGCTCCCAAATCTGCGCCAAACCCTGCTTCTGTCACCACCACATCCGCCAGTTTCAGCGCTGCTTTTGTGGCCATGACACTATTGCATCCGTGGGCGATATTGGCAAAAGGCCCGCCATGGACAAGTGCCGGTGTATGCTCGATCGTTTGGACTAAGTTAGGCTTTAAAGCATCTTTT
>JADBKC010000243.1 GCA_014896555.1 Caryophanales bacterium
CACAGTTATCGTAGCAGCGATTACTGCCCAAATTCAAAAAGCGAAGCTGCCCACACACGTTGAAATTGATGCGAAACGTTACGGTTTTGAACGAGACTCGGTGATTCTTTTGGAACAAATTCGTACAATTGATAAACAGCGATTAACCGATAAAATTACTCATCTCGATGACGAAATGATGGAAAAAGTGGATGAAGCTCTGCAAATCAGCTTAGGTCTTATTGAATTTTAGCCAAAACACGCTCTTTATGTAAAAAGGGCGTTTTTTACAAAGGTTGGACAAAGGCGAATATCATGATGAAACTTCCGTTGCTAATGATATTAGTAAACGGTGAGTTTCTTTTACATAACATCACTATAATTACATAAAATACGTCCGTGAATCTGCTAAGGCAAGCTTGAAAAAGCTTGTCTTTTTTTATGTTGAAATTGAAGCATGTTTTGAATGGTTACCATTTGACTGTGTACGATATGTTATCATTAAATGAATATAGAGATTGATAATTACGAATTTTCATTTGTGTGTAGATTTATTTTACAATATGATGAAAACGAAAAGAGTTACTTTTTTTCAAATGAGGAGGAACAGAAAGATGAATAAAGAAATTGTAGATTATATACAGACCAATAAAGACGCGATTCTTAAAGAATGGATAGAAGAAACAAAGAAACAGTCAGATGAACGGCTGCTTAAAGTTGTTTCGGATCATGTATTTACCGGGACAAGCAGAGAGTTTATTGATCTGATCATTTCGAATATCAGGGATTCAAACGAAGAATTTACTGCAAAATTATCTGATTTTGCTGAAAGAGTTGTTCGATTAGGTTGGCCTTTAACTTTTGCTACGAAGGGACTTCAAACTTTTGGGAAAATCGTGTTTGAAGGAATGGTTGAGAAAGGGATCGTTAAGAAAGAAAAACATTTTGAGTTTGACAACTGGCTAAGTCCAATGCGCGATGAAATTGTGAATATATATGCATCTACTTGGGAAAGAACGGTATCGCTGCAAAAAATCGCTCTTCAAGAGCTTTCGGCGCCGGTGATTCCGGTTTTTGAAGGGATTACGATTATGCCGCTGATTGGCACAATTGACACTGAACGAGCAAAACAAATTAT
The DNA here is from genome assembly GCA_014896555.1 of Caryophanales bacterium. Lineage (GTDB taxonomy): Bacteria > Bacillota > Bacilli > Bacillales > DSM-4216 > Bacillus_O. Next base: position 1,118 of record JADBKC010000243.1, read on the forward strand.
GGAAAATTTATTAAGCGGGGTTGTAAAACATCGTTCTGAAGTCGTGCTGATTGATATTACTGGTGTTCCGGTTGTCGATACAATGGTAGCCCATCATATTATACAGGCAGCAGATGCAGTTCGCTTGCTCGGAGCGAAATGCATGATCGTCGGAATTCGCCCGGAAATTGCTCAGACAATCGTGAATTTAGGGATCGATTTAAATCAAATTACGACGAAAAATACTTTAAGAAAAGGAATGGAAACAGCTTTAAAATGGATGAATCGGACAATCGTTAAATTGGAGGGAGAAGAGTGAGAATACCGATTTTAAAATTATATGATTATCTGCTCGTCTCCATCCAATGGGAGTTAGATGACCAGACAGCCCTGCAATTTCAGGAAGATTTACTGCATAAAATTCATGAAACAAGTGCAAACGGGGTCGTGATTGACCTTAGTTCTATTGATTTTATCGACTCCTTCATAGCAAAAGTATTAGGTGATGTCATCGAAATGTCCAAATTGATGGGTGCAAAAGTGGTGATTACAGGGATTCAGCCTGCCGTTGCCATTACACTCATTGAATTAGGGATCCGTTTGAAAGATGTCTTA
>JADBKC010000082.1 GCA_014896555.1 Caryophanales bacterium
CGCTTTGGAACAGCTCCACCGCATAATACGAATTCTCCCCAATTTTGTAATATTTTACACCGTCCTTTAAAAGCAGCTTCATTTCACGTTGAATAATATTTGTCACTGCCTCAATAAACTTTTGAGGATTGTTTTTAAAATCTTCTAATCGCTTGCAGTTAACCAAAATTCTAACAATCGTTTTTCGTGTTAAATTTGTCCGATTTTGTAATTCTGTAATCACATCTGGCAATGTATGATGAGCGATGACGTAGTCTTCTACTCGTTTACTCACTGTTTGGCCTTGAATTCCTTCTACTTTGTCCATGATCACTTTTTCTTTTTGACTTAAAATACGAACTTTGTCAATACGCGGCATTTTTTGAATGCTTTCAATGCTTTTTTTAATCAATTGTTCGCTGTCGATTTCCATAGAATAAACCGTTTTGTATTTAATTTTATCCCATAACTCAATGAACTCTTTACTATCTAATATCGCTTTATTCAATTGTACTTTTTTCTTTTTACTTCCGTCTTTTATTGGCAATTGTTTTAAATAATGGTTGATTTCTTTATAAATGGATGGCTGCCAAGGTTGAAATTCATCGCTTAGATTTAAATTATAGTTTTCAAGATCTTCTTTTAATTGTTGAGTTGCCTTACCATGATCATCAATGTAATTCTTTTGTTTCAATTCTTCATACAGTTTAGTTGATAAATCATACCCCATCTGTACAGGTTCTTCAGTATTTTCATCAATATAAACTAATTTAGAAAAGACATGTTTTTCGAATTTACCAAATGTGACTCCTGTCTCTTCTTCCATCTCTTTTTGTAAATTGGCTACAAACTCTTCGTACGATTCATTGGCCATAACCGTTAACGTATTGACGTTATAATCTTGAACACGTTCACCGTTTTGATCAACCGCTAAGCGCAAGCCGCGTCCAATCTCTTGTCGTCTTGACACATATGTTCCTGATGAATCTTTTAACGTACAAATTTGAAACACATTCGGATTATCCCAGCCCTCGCGAAGTGCAGAGTGTGAGAAAATAAATCTTAACGGCTCGTCCAAACTTAACAAGCGCTCTTTATCTTTCATAATCAAATTATAAACATCGCTATCGGCTTGCGTGTTTCCCTTTGTATCTTTTAATTTTCCTTTTTTATCTTGGGCAAAATACCCGTTATGTACTTTTTCTACGTCCATATTTACATCGATATCATTAAATAATGTATGATATTTTGGTTTTTGAATTAATTTATTGTACTCTTCTTCAAACATTACGGCATATTTTCCTTTTACGGGATTACCATCTTTGTCATAATCCCGATAGTTTGCCACTTTGTCAATGAAGAAAAGACTTAATACTTTTATTCCACGTGGTTTAAGGCGTAATTCTTTATCTAAATGTTCTTCAATCGTTTTGCGTATTTGATATCGTTTCATTTCATCATTGTCAATATCGCCAATGACTTCGCCTATCCGCAAATGATGACCGTTTACTTCAATAGATTCATTTCCTTGCGTCCAATCAATTTGTTCAACCATATAACCACGGTATAATTCACGTTCCCCCGAAATATCGTATAAGTCATCTCCATATTTGACCGTTTTAGTTTTCCGCTTCACTTTTCCACGTGATTCAACATCAATCTCAATTTTTGCTTTTCCTTCTTTTACTTCGAGTAATTTAATATAAGGTAAATTATAGGACGGTTCTGAACGGATAGACATTACTTCTATTTTCTTCACAAGCTTTTGATTATACGCATCAACCGCATCAAGACGATAAATCATATTATATTTGTCAACATGGGTAGCAGAATAACGCAACGTACATAACGGATTTAACGACTTTATCGCCAATTTCGACTTTGGTGTCGTATCTACACTCTGTGGTTCATCAATGATGACAATCGGATTCGTTTGTTGAATAAATTCAATCGGTCTATAACCGTTTAAACGATCGTTAGTTCGGTGAATAACATTCGCTTTATCCTCTTTTTCTGGGTCTTCAAAACTCTTGCGAAACGCATCGATATTAATAATCATCACTTGAATGGTTGTCGCAGTAGCAAAGTTTCGAACTTGATCTAGCTTTTGTGAATCATAAATAAAATACTCTAATGGAGTATGATCATACAATTCGTTAAAATGCTCTTTTGTCATTTGCAGTGATTTATATACCCCTTCCCGAATCGCCACAGAAGGCACAACAATGACAAACTTTGTAAAACCATAATGTTTATTTAATTCGTAAATCGTCCGTAAATACACATATGTTTTTCCTGTCCCTGTCTCCATTTCAACCGTAAAATTCATTCCATCGAGCGTCTCACTTCGCGGTAAGCCGTTTTTCATTTGGATTTTTTGCACATTTTTTAAGATTTCATAAGACGTTAGATCTAAACGGTTCCCTATGCCTAATGCTGTTTGAATCATACCCGCTTGTTCTTGGGTTCCATAATAAACGGTAAAATTGGACTGTTTCATCTTTTGTCCATTAAATATTTGCACAACGGAATCAATGGCTTGTTTTTGATAGTCTAAGTCAGAAATAAACTTTAATTTCATGTCTTATACACTCCTAACATCTGTGATTCCGTTCTTTTTCAAAGTTTGAATAGCATTAGTTTTCACCGAATCATTAATAAACCCTGATTCTTTGAAAATGACTTTTGGTGTCATGTGCTCTGACTGATGATTCATCATCTCATTCACTAAATCTAAATCAATTTCATTTTCCAGGCATAATAAAACAGAGCCAAAGCCGACGTTATAAATAGTTTTACCATTATATTCGATCTCTTCGAGTGGCGTTGTGAGCGGCAAACCGATTTTTAATAAAATTTCATATAATAAGTCTTCTTTTGTACGGTCTTCTTTTATGTTATCCTGCAGGTTGAAAAGGGTTTGCTCCAAGTTCTCGAAATCAGGATCCCACATTTTCACGTTAGAAGAATCAAGTTTAAACACTTTAAAACCAATATCCAAATCCGTTTTTCCTGTTTCTTGAACAATTTTTTCACCGGCACGGCGAATGCGTTCTTTTCCAATTTCGCAAATATTTTTATATCCCGCATTATATGCGTCTGATTTTTCATCTGTCTTCTCAGGCAACTGTATCATTATAAACTTCCGATTCCCGCCATCTTCCGCATTTAACTGCATCACTGCATGAGCTGTCGTAGCGGAACCTGAAAAAAAGTCAAGGATAATATCATCTTTTTTCGTGCATTGATTAATAATAGAAATTAATAGGGAAATCGGTTTAGGGTAATCAAAAATTCTGTTTTCAAATAAGTTTTGTATTACTTTTGTGCCCTCTGAATTTAGTCCTGAATATAACTGTGTGACTTCTTTAAAATCAACCAACTTTGAATTTTCGTTGATCCAAGTAGAAATAGGATTTACAACAACTTTCAATTCACTTTTAAACCTTTTATACATTGGTTTCTGTTTCGGGTTGTTCGGAAAATATATTCTATTTTCCTTTATTAATTTATCTATTGACTCTTTTACATAAGCCCATACTCTTTGAGGATTAGGCTTATAAACAATTCCTGTTTTTGGGTCAACCAAATCATAATATTGATTAGGCCTTTGTTCTTTAGTCATTCCTACTGTTAAATCACCCTTAGTCCATTCACCTCTAGGATCATTATCAGGGTTACTAAAATTACTGAAATCTTTTTCAAGTCCGTTAAATGCTGAAAAATTACTTTTTTGATAGCACAAAAGATATTCATGATCTTTTGAAACTAATTTATCAGCCATTGCAGAAGAGGCTCTCCGCCTCCAAACAAAAGCTGCAATAAAATTATCTTCACCAAATATTTCATCTGAAATTTTTTTTAAATTCATATACTCATTATCATCAATTGAAATAAAGATTACACCATCTTCTCTTAGTAGATTTCTTGCTAGTTTTAACCTTGGATACATCATATTTAACCACTCGGTATGAAATCTTCCGTTTGTCTCTGTATTTGCTTGGCTTGTTTGATGAGTCATTTCTTTATAATTTTTAATATTATCGCGGAAATCGTCTTTATATACAAAGTCCTTACCCGTATTATATGGCGGGTCAATATAAATCATCTTAATCTTGCCAAAGTACGATTTTTGCAACAGCTTTAGTACTTCGAGGTTGTCACCTTCAATATAAAGGTTTTCCGTTGTATCCCAGTTTTTGCTTGACTCTTTGTCTGGTCTAAGTGTTCCCGTTGATGGCGTTTGTGCAAGTTTCATCGCCTGCGTTTTGCCGTGCCATGTGAATTCATATCGTTCGTTCCGTTTTTCAATTTCTTCTCCAAGCACTAGTTTTAACTTTCCAAAGTCAATTTTTCCCTCTGTGACAACTTCCGGGAATAGCTTCTTTAATGATTCAATGTTCGTTTTCACTAAATCCAATGATTTCCCATCTAGTCTATTCATAGTTGTTCCCCTTTCACAACAATTGCTGTTTCAAATGCTCTATTTGTTTTATTAATTGTTGAATCTTAATGTTATATTCCACTTTTCGATTAAACTGGGTTTCCTTTTTCATTTTATTTTTCCATTTTGTTATTTCATTTTTTAACTCTGCAATTCTCTGAATGAGTTCTTGTTGTTTTACATATTGCTCTTCATCTTTGATCACATAAAATTGACCTGTAATGGCTGTATGCTGAAATGCTTGTACAGCTAAATCGATTTCTTTATAAAACTCAAAGAAATTATAAAATGGTATGTTCGTAACATGAATTGTCTGTATAAACTGACTTGCTATTTCATTATGAGAGTCTAGATCCATCCAAGGAGTATAATGAAACTGTTCTAATACGACTTGCGATGAATCCACTTTATTTAACCGTTTTAAGCATGTACCGACTTGAATATGATCTTGCTTTTCAAAAACAATCACAACGGGGTTAGGAAGCGATCCTTGGATGATCTCTCCAATGACTGGGAGATGATTGTCTTTTGATTCCTCCCTTAGTCGAATGGTAATAAACATAACTCCTTCATAATGGAATTCTTCGTTGACGAATGGCTGGATATTGATTGTACTTGGAGTTAATAAATAAGTTAATTCGATTCGTTCAATATATTTTGTAATGAAGTTTTTTTCTTTCTTGTTTAAATCGGCGAAATCATAAAACATCTTTTTATCTAATTTTTTATAGAGCGGACGAACTTTATCGTCCAGCCCAATCATACGGTAAAACATTAATCCAGCCATCGCTCTCACCCTTTTATAATGAGATAAGAAATGATTTCAAAATCCTGCAAACTTGTATTCGCATTTGTCACAAGGCCATCTAAGTTTCCTAAGCTAAAAATATTCAGTGTCAATTGCTGATCAATTTTTCCCACAATATCTTCAACCGCTTTTTCTAATAATGCTTTGTATTTTCCCATTTCTTTTCCGTTGTTTGTTTCTTCATAAAACGTAGCATATAAGTCTTCTTCCACTTCCTTTTGTCCATTACATAACGAACGATAGATATCGAGAATTTTCTTGATATGGACTTGGTTATATAACACTTCACCGTCTTCTTTCACATAAACCAAATAATATGGATGAAGCGCATTTTGCTCGCTAGACGCTGTGAAATTATTGATTTGTTTCAAGCAGAAAATAATCCCGGGCTTAATTTCTTCTCGCAGTTTTTCATTTTTATTCGTTGTAATGCTAAATAAACCTAAAGGGGCATTCTCGATTACATCTTTGTTTTTCTTCATGAAATTTAATAAATCCATTCGAAAATCATCCATCGTGAAATCGGTTAATGAAATATTCCCAGAAATATCTTCTAAATCAATAACTTCGTTTTGTAATTTTTCTAGTTGTTTACGGCGATAATCGAGATCCTTCATTTCGTTGCTGTTATCGGCGATAATGTTTTCTTCGCCCGTGGAAGAAATATCAAGAATAGTCATTCGGTCTTTGACCCTGCCGACTAGATTAATATATTCATCTAACTCCATCGATGGCCAAAAGTTCACTAATTGAATACATTTATTATTACTTCCTAGCCGGTCAATTCTTCCAAATCGTTGAATAATGCGCACTGGGTTCCAGTGGATATCATAGTTGACGAGATAATCGCAATCTTGCAAGTTTTGCCCTTCCGAAATACAATCTGTTGCAATGAGAATATCAATCTCTTCCGTCATATTCGGCATGACTTTTTCTCTCTCTTTAGAATTAGGCGAAAAGTTCGTTAATACGCTATTGAAATCGACTTTTTTCATCTTCAATGTTGTCTTTGGATGATCAGAACCTGTAACAACAGCAGAGTGCAGCCCGAAATTATGTAAAATCCACTGATGTAAATTCTCATATAAATATTTTGCTGTATCAGCAAACGCTGTAAAAATTAATAGTTTCTTATTTCGACCATTAATTGGATTTTCTATTTTCGTTTGAATCATTTCTTTGAGAGTCAATAATTTTTGATCACGATCAGGTGTAATTCGTTTAGCACGTTGTAACAGCTTTACTAAAATGTCTCGATCATACAATAAATCTTCTTTCCAACGAATGAAATCAATATCTTGAAGCAAAATTTTTACTTTTGATCCAATTAAAGCATCTTCAAGTTCAGGATCGTCCAAATCAATATCATCATCGTTTTCAATAGGTTCAAAGGATAATTGAAAATTTTCGATTTTACGGATATGTAATTCAATTTTCTTGATAATGCTTTCTAATGTTAACGAAAAAGAATGAATACTGCTCTCGAGCCGTTTCAGCAAATTCGTTTTCATTAAGTAAACGAGGTTGTTTTCACGGTCGGTTTGTTTCAAAACTCGCCCGTTTGACACTTTTGTATCGTACTTCTCATAATAAAACGATTTCCTATGTGGTAAAATATATTTCATCGGTGAATAGATCGCAAAATGCAACCGCAAAATATCATTATTCATCACTGAAAGAGGAGGAAATTCATTTTTAACGTCGATCGTCTTTTTAATATTCATTGGCTTTAATCGCTGTGGAAATTTTCCGATGTCTTTAATGTTATAGTACTTTTCAATGTGACGACGAGAGCGAGCAATAGTGAGCGAATCAAGCAATGTAAAATAATCCCAACTTAACATATCTAGCAGTCTCTCTGTAGTTCGCTCATTTTCTGGAAGATTGCTCCATTTGTTGAATTGCGATTGCGCACGTCGAATCGTTTGGCTAATGAGTTTAATATTGGCTGTTTCTGCTAATGCTTTGTCATTACCTTCTGTAATAAAGGCAATTTGATTTTTTAAATCATCAAGCTTATTGTTGACGGGAGTGGCAGAGAGCATAAGAACTTTTGTCTTAACACCGGTTTTTATAATATCATTCATTAACCGAGCATAGCGAGTAATGTGGCTCTTGCGTGGGTCATTATTGCGAAAATTATGTGATTCGTCAATAACCACCAAATCGTAATTTCCCCAATTAACATGTTCTAAATTAATCGCACCACTGTATCCACGTTCTCGCGATAAGTCTGTATGGTTTAAAAGATCATACGAAAAGCGGTCATCTACTAAGATATTTCTTTTATCATTTAAACGGTAAACCTCCCAATTTTCCATTAACTTTTTTGGTGCCAGTACAAGGACACGATGATTTCGTAATTCATAATATTTAATGATGGCTAACCCTTCAAACGTTTTCCCAAGGCCAACGCTATCAGCAATGATGCAACCTCCGTACGTTTCAATTTTATTAATGGCACCAATGACACCATCGCGCTGAAAGTCGTATAGTTTATTCCAAATAACTGTATTTTCAAATCCCGTTTTTCTTTTCAATACTTCATAATCTTTTGTATCCTGTAAAAAATCTTTAAAAAGATTGTAGAGAGTGACAAAGTAAATAAACTCGGGCGAATTTTCTTTATATAGCACTTTTAAACGCCGTAGTATTTGTTCTTTCACATCTTGTAATACATATTCATTTTGCCAAATGTCATCAAAATTACGAATTAATTGCGTATTCGTTTCTAAATCGTCAACGATATTGTTAATGTACATGCTTGAGGAGTTGCTATATCCTAATCCTGGACTTGAAAAAGGCGCTCCACCGACTAGCCCAATTTGGGTACCATCTTCATTTTTAACATGATACAATCCCCCTTGAATACGTTGGCTTGTAACGGATTTGATTTGCGCTTTTCTCTTTAACCATTCTGCAAATTGTTTGGCTATATAAGCCTGGTTTAGTTCAATTTTAAATTTTTGCTCTTCTTCGACTCCATACAAGAATGCTTCATTTTTTTCAATTTGTTCTTTTAGAATATTTTCTCCTTCAATAAAAGCAGGCTCTGTAAAAATAAAGCGAAATTCATCTAATAATGAAAGTTCCTTTTTTAATTCGACAAATGCGTATAAAGTTAAGTGTGCAGCAGCAATTGATAGCTTACTCCCCTTTGTAATAGATCCTTTTAAAACATCTCCTACTAGACCACTTTGCTTATTATCAATAATTCCTCTTGCCATTTTTATATTAACCCCTTTATTTGAACGCTCCACTCCAACATACTAACTCGTAAAAATCGTTCGATTGGATAGAATAATTATATTGTACTAAAATAAAAGCCAGAAAAATTGTCGAATTGCGACGAAAATGTACAAGAGTTATAAAAACTTTCTAAAATTCTCCACTGTAATGAATTCTTTTTACTAGTATTGATTACATAAGAATTAACTCTAGCTCGGCAGCCGTCTTGGGATGGATGCCTTTTGTTTTAGTGAAAGCGCCAATGCTACTGCTTCAGACGAATAGGAATAGATCGTATCCGCAAATGAATAATGAAAAAAGGATCTTCATTCTTTTTCGCTCATGGTTTTATCCGATATGGTTCACAGAGGATATGGCATCTGTTTTTTATTTACAACGTAACATTGTTATGTTACACTTTCCTTGTGAAGGAGGTGCTGTGTAGTGGAGCAAGAGTTGATTTCTAAAAAAGAGCTGCTCGAATTAACGGGAATTTCTTACGGGCAACTTTATCGTTGGAAACGAAAAAAGTTGATCCCTGAAGAATGGTTCATTCGAAAATCGACTTTTACTGGACAAGAAACGTTTTTTCCGAAAGAAAAAATTTTAACAAGAATAGAAAACATTATAAATATGAAAGATGATTTATCGTTGGACGAATTAGCGAGTATGTTTTCTCCTAACCCTGCAGATATCACACTCAGCAAGGAGGAACTTCTTAATCGTAACATTATTTCGTTAATGACATTGCGTTTTTATAAAGAACAAAAAGGTGAACATGAAACATTTTCTTTTGCTCAACTGTTTGAACTTTATGTACTGGAAAAGCTCCTCCAATCCGGGGACATTAGTTTAGAAGAGGGGAAAATATTATTAAATGTATTAGATACCTATTATTCAAAACTTCAAGGACGAAGTTATGAATTGATTTTAATACGCAAAATGGGGATATCCACCTGTATGTTAGTAGCAAGTGGAAACGATGTGTATTTTGAAGAGGCGATGAAAGTAGTGGCCCGTCTTCATTTGCCAAGCTGTATGGAGGAACTAAAAATGAAAATATTGGAGGGATAACGGGTGGAAAGGCAAGATTTAGTGATTGCAGGTATTGGAAATGCTTCTGGAGGAAACTACAATCTAGTAAAAATCGCCGGAAACGGAGAATTACAGGGCGATCTTGATTGTATCGAATTGAACATTCAAGGAAATGCCAAGGTTTTTGGCAATGTGAAATCGGAAGCAACCTATGTTTCTGGTACAGCTAAAATGCACGGAACAGTGCACTCAGAGACGATGAAAATCCAAGGCAGTGCTAGTATAGATGGCGATGTAGAGTGTAAAGAAGTCCGTTTTCACGGAAGCGGAAAAGTGAAAGGGAATGTAACGGCGGAAGAATTGCACATTCACGGTGGAGCGGCGATCGCTGGGGATTGTTCGTCAGAAGTATTTGAAGCAAACGGCAGTTTCCGTGTTGGCGGATTATTAAATGCAGGAAACATTCAAATTCAGTTGTTTGGAAATTGTCAGGCAATAGAAATTGGCGGCGAAAACATTGAAGTGAAAAAACAAAGAATGACTTTTTTTAAAAAGTGGTTTTTCAATGTCATATTGAACGCTGAAAGCATTGAAGGAGACGCGATTTATTTGGAGAATACAAAAGCAAAAGTAGTGAGGGGAAATCAAGTGATACTTGGCCCTGGCTGCGACATAGAATTGGTGGAATATCAAAATCATTTTCAATGTGATAAAGGATCGAAAGTCAAAAGCTACAAAAAATTATAGAGGGAGGGAAACGGATGGAAAATGATATGCTGCGTCATTTAACGGTGACCGGTTCCGGTATTACTTCTGGGGGAATTTTCAACAAAGTAAAAATTCGTCGGAGAAGGTACTATTAATGGAGACTTGCATTGTGTTCAATGGAAAGTGTTTGGAACTGCCGACGCAAACGGGTTCGTCAAGGCAAAGTCGATTGATATTATCGGTCAAGCGAATATGAGGGGAAATGTAGAGACAGAGACAATGAAGATTTTTGGAGAAGCCGATATACACGGTCATGTCACGACGAATGATTTAAACCTTCGCGGAGCCGTTCATATAAAAGAGCATTTAGTCGGGGGACATATTCATGGTTATGGCGAATTGAAAATTGAAAAAGATTGTGAAGCCGATTCTATTTCCTTAAAAGGAGCTGTCACCATTGGCAAAACGTTAAATGCGGAAAAAGTGAACCTCTATCTTCATTTTGAGGACAGCCGCATTGCGGAAATAGGCGGAGAAATCATTCGTGTCACAAAGAGCAAAGCATTGAATGTCCTCAACTTTTTAAAACGATTTAGATATGATTCTGCTAAACTTGTTGCAGAAAGCATTGAAGGAGATGAAATTTATTTAGAATATACGAAAGCAAAAGTCGTCAGAGGGAAAGAAGTGACAATTGGTCCAGGCTGTGAGATTGACATTGTAGAATATCAAACAAGCTTTCAACAAGATGAAAAATCAAAAGTAATAGAAAGTAAAAAAGTATAAATCATCCCAATGAAAGAGAGGTTGCTTTTGTGAGCAAGAAAGAATCGAACATAGTGTGGGTTGTGGCGGGTTTACTATTAGGAATTTTCGTTGCGGCGATTGATAATACGATTGTTGCCACGGCTATGGCGACGATTGTAGCGGATCTTGGAGGACTGGACAAATTTGTTTGGGTGACATCCGCTTATATGGTGGCCGAGATGGCGGGAATGCCGATTTTCGGGAAACTCTCAGATATGTATGGCCGAAAACGGTTTTTCATTTTTGGGCTAATCGTGTTTTTAGTTGGTTCGATGTTATGCGGAATTGCTCAAAACATTGTACAGCTTAGCCTTTTTCGGGCGATTCAAGGAATTGGCGGCGGTGCGTTAGTCCCCATTGCTTTTACGATTATGTTTGATCTTTTTCCACCTGAAAAACGCGGAAAAATGGGAGGCTTTTTTGGCGCAGTATTTGGCTTATCGAGCATATTCGGGCCGCTGCTTGGCGCCTATATCACAGATTACTTTGATTGGCGCTGGGTATTTTATATTAATATTCCTCTTGGCCTTCTATCATTCTTTTTCGTTACCTTTTTTTATCGCGAATCACCGATGCATGCGAAGCAAAAAATTGATTGGTGGGGAGTCGTTACACTCGTGCCGGCGATCGTATGCCTTATGTTTGCCCTTGAACTGGGCGGAAACCAATATGAATGGAGTTCCCGAGTAATCATTGGCTTGTTTTCTGCTTTCGCTGTATTATTTTTGCTGTTTCTTTATGTGGAGACAAAAGCGAACGAACCGATTGTTTCCTATCATATGTTTAGAAAACGTTTGTTTGCGGCGAGCAATCTTGTAGGGTTCTTTTCCGGAGCTACCTATATAGTCGCAACCGTGTACATTCCTATCTTTATACAAGGAGTAATCGGCGGTTCAGCGACGAATTCAGGGCTGGTTTTGCTGCCA
>JADBKC010000083.1 GCA_014896555.1 Caryophanales bacterium
GACTGGGCAGACGGCTGCCTTCCTTTCGAAATCTTTTCGATGCTCGGCAATTGCTCCGAGCATTACTTAGAGCAGCTTGTAGCTCCCCTTAGAAATGCCGGTCTAGTAAAAAGTATCCGCGGTGCATACGGAGGCTATGTACTTGCTAGAGATCCTTCTAAAATTACAGCAGGAGATATCATCCGCGTACTGGAAGGACCGATCAGCCCGGTAGAAGGAATAGAAGATGAAGATCCCCCAAAACGAGAGTTGTGGATGCGCATTCGAGATGCTGTGAAGGATGTTCTCGAGAGCACAACGTTGGAGGATTTAGCGAATTATACCGATAGAGGCGAATCTGACGCCTATATGTTTTATATTTAAGGAGGAAATGTCAAAATGGAACGCATTTATCTGGATCATGCAGCAACAAGTCCTGTTCACCCAGAAGTGATCCAAGTTTTAACCGAAACGATGCAGCTTCATTATGGAAATCCATCCAGCATCCATTACTTTGGCCGCGACGCCCGCCAAGTAGTGGATCAAGCGCGTGAAGGGATCGCGAAAAGCATTCACGCTGACTTTGATGAAATTATTTTTACAAGCGGGGGGACTGAAGCAGATAATCTGGCGTTAATTGGTGTAGCCAATGGTATGGCGGATAAAGGCAAACATATCATCACGACGGCAGTGGAACATCATGCTGTTTTGCATACATGTGAATATTTGGAGAAAGAAGGATTTGAAGTCACCTATTTAGCGGTGGATGAAACTGGCCGTATTTCCGTGGAAGAGTTGAAGAAGGCTCTCAGGGACGATACGATTCTTGTTTCGATCATGTTCGCCAACAATGAAGTCGGTACACTGCAGCCGATACGGGAAGTTGGAGAATTATTGAAAGACCACCAAGCTGTTTTTCATACGGATGCCGTTCAAGCATACGGATTGGCGGACATTGACGTGCAAGACCTCCATATTGATTTATTGTCTGTCTCTAGTCATAAAATTAATGGACCGAAAGGAGTCGGTTTCCTATATGTTAGGGACGGTGTTCGCTTAGTTCCAACTGTTCACGGAGGGGAACAGGAAAGAAAACGGCGTGCCGGAACGGAAAATGTTGCATCGATTGCTGCTTTTGCAAAAGCAGTGGAAATTTCCCAAAAGACAAAATCGGAAAAATATGCTTTTTACCAAAAATTGAAACAACTGCTCATTGAAACGCTGAAAAAAGAAGGAGTCGACTTTTTGATCAATGGAACGCTTGAACATTCCTTGCCGCATGTAGTAAACTTAAGTTTTCCAGGAACGAATGTGGAAGCGATGCTAGTAAACCTGGATTTAGAGGGGGTTGCGGCTTCCAGCGGATCCGCATGCACAGCGGGATCAGTGGATCCTTCTCATGTTCTCCGAGCCATGTTCGGAAGCCAATCTGACCGTTTGACCAATTCCATCCGATTTAGTTTCGGCATTCATAATACTGAGGATCAGATTCTTCAAACAGCGGCTATTATTTCAAAGATCGTGGAACGAATGAAAAAGTAGTGAGGGAAGTGGACGAGCAGGATGAAAAAGTCACCGAAAGATACCAGTGTCGTCGTCGGAATGTCCGGCGGAGTAGATTCATCTGTGGCCGCTCTTTTGCTAAAGGAGCAAGGATATGATGTAATCGGTATTTTTATGAAGAACTGGGATGACACAGATGAAAATGGCGTTTGTACAGCCACGGAGGACTATCATGATGTCGTTCGTGTTTGCAACCAAATCGGCATTCCTTATTATGCGGTAAATTTTGAAAAACAATACTGGGATAAAGTGTTTACGTATTTTTTGGATGAATACAAGGTGGGCCGCACTCCCAATCCGGATGTCATGTGCAATAAAGAAATTAAATTTAAGGCCTTTTTAGATCATGCTATGAAACTTGGCGCGGACTATGTGGCCACCGGACATTATGCTCGGGTGGAAGAACGGGACGGAGAAGTAAAACTTTTACGGGGAAAAGATGTGAATAAGGATCAAACGTATTTTCTCAATCAATTGCAGCAATTCCAATTAGAAAAAGTAATGTTTCCCATTGGGGATTTAGAGAAGAAGCAAGTTAGAGAAATGGCACGGGAAGCAGGGCTTGCCACAGCGGCCAAAAAAGACAGTACCGGTATCTGCTTTATTGGCGAGCGGAATTTTAAAGAGTTTTTAAGCCAGTATTTGCCCGCTCAACCAGGGAAAATGGAAACGCTGGATGGAAAAGTGATGGGAGAACACGATGGATTAATGTATTATACAATTGGACAACGTCATGGTCTCGGGATTGGTGGTTCCGGTGAACCGTGGTTTGTCGTGGGCAAAGACGTAAAACGTAATGTCCTATATGTAGGACAAGGATTCCACAATGAAGCTCTTTATTCGGATTCGATTATTGCCACTAACGTCGGCTGGGTATCCGATCGCGAAAAACCGCAGCAATTTACCTGTACAGCGAAATTCCGCTATCGTCAACCAGATACGAAGGTAACGGTCCAATTGCTTTCGAATGGCCGCGCCAACGTCTTGTTTGATGAACCCGTACGTGCTGTGACCCCGGGACAAGCTGTCGTTTTTTACGATGGGGAGGAATGTTTGGGCGGAGGCACTATTGACCAGGTGTTTAAAAACGGCAATCGTTTGTCGTATGTTGGATGATAGAAGCTACATTGTTTCAAAAGAAGCCCCAGTTCCGTCCTCGCTATCAAGTGATCATGTATAATCAGCGATTCATCAGGGTTTGACCTAATGGTCTGCACGATATATAAACTTATTATATATTGTGTTGGAAGGTCTAACCCTTTCTTTTTGTGAATGAAAATGGGATCTTCAATTATGATATACTTCCTGTAGAAGAAATTAGAGGTGTCATGATGGACAAAAATGTAAAAGGAATTGAATATTTGCAAGCAGGAAAAGTCGAAGAAGCATTAAAGATGTTTACAGAACATATCGAAGAGAATCCAGAAGACCCCGCTGCCTATATTAATTTTGGAAACGTCCTAGTTTCTGTAGGGGAAATGCGCAAAGCGGAAAATTTTTTTCAAAAAGCCATTGAAGTGGATAGCAATGCTACCGCTGCTTATTATGCACTGGGTGGCCTTTACTATAATGAAAATCGTTTTGAGGATGCAGTTGGCTGCTTTGAAAAAGCGATCCAAAAAGGAATGCAAGATGAAGATGCCTATTTTATGGCCGGTATGTGTTTTGTCCAATTGGAACAAAACAAACTCGCTTTGCCTTATCTTCAACGGGCCGCCGAATTGAATCCGAACGACAGCGAAGCGCTTTTTCAATACGGGCTTTCTTTAGCAAAGCTAAACGTTTATGAAGAAGCGATTCGGCAGTTTGAAAAAGTCATTCAGCTCAATCCTAACCATGCTGACGCTTATTATAATCTAGGAGTTGCTTATGCCGGATATCGAGAGGACCGGGAACAAGCCAAAAAAATGTTTCAAAAAGCACTTGAATTGCAAGAAGATCATCTTCTTGCTGGCTACGGTCTGAAGATGCTAGAAAAAATCAAGTGAAACTTCCATCAGTAGGAGTTTCCTTTCATCCCTATTGGTGGGTTAGTGGAACGAATGGAACATTTAGGGAGAGTTTTCCTGCCGAAACTTCTTCCTTCCGATTTCGAGATGTGGGGAAAGATCAGAGGCTAATCATCAAACAAGAGCTGTGGGATTTGGAACCGGAATAAGGAGGTTCAATGATGGAAGGGCAGCACAATATTGACCTGTTTGGAGAACAGGAAACATATGTGAAAGGCCGCCATATCGCGACCATCTTTCGTAATGAACAAAATCTTTATACCGTCATAAGGGTAAAAGTAGAAGAAACAAATGATCCATATGGGGAAAAAGAAGCAGTTGTTACTGGCTATTTTCCACAAGTACACGAGCATGAAACGTATACCTTTTATGGTTTTTTTCAAGAGCATCCAAAATTCGGAATACAGTTTCAATGCAAACATTTTCAAAAAGAAGTTCCCCAGACAAGGCAAGGGGTGATCAATTATTTATCGAGCGAATTATTCAAAGGAATCGGTCGAAAAACAGCGGAAAGAATCGTCGATCATTTAGGCGAAGATGCCATTTCCAAAATATTACGCTCTCCTTCCGTGCTTGACAGTGTTCCTAATCTTTCGGCAGAAAAGGCAAAAGCACTTTACGATGTATTAAAGGAAAATGAAGGGCTTGAACAAATCATGGTTGCCTTAAATCAGTACGGATTTGGTCCTCAAATGTCCATGAGAATTTACCAAACTTATAAAGAACGAACATTGGAAATTATCCAAAAGAATGCGTATCAACTTGTGGAAGATGTAGAAGGGATTGGTTTTTCACGCGCTGATGAATTAGGAAAACAGCTCGGAATGGAAGAGACACATCCTGACCGTTTGAAAGCGGCTTGTTTGCATACGCTGGAGTCGGAATGTCTGCAAGAAGGTCATGTATATTTGGATCAAGAAAACTTGCTTGAAAAAGGAAAAGCTCTCTTAGATAAAAACAGCAGCATCCCTATTGCAGAGGCTGACATATCTGAACAGCTTCATCAATTGAAAAAAGAAAAGAAGCTGATTGTAGAAGAGGATAGAGTCTACATTCCGTCTCTCTATTTTGCTGAAAAAGGGATTGTTTCCAATATTCAGCGTATTTTGGCGCAAGATCAATACGAGGAACAATTTCCTGAATCAGAATTTTTGTTAGCCCTAGGGAAATTAGAAGAAAGAATTGGCGTTCAGTATGCTCCCTCCCAGAAAAAAGCGATCCAAACGGCTTTATTATCGCCGATGCTGTTACTTACGGGCGGCCCCGGAACGGGAAAAACCACGGTAATCAAAGGAATTGTCGAATTATACGCAGAGCTGCACGGCCTATCGTTGGATCCTAAAGATTACCGTAAAGACGACCCTTTTCCGATCGTCTTAGGAGCGCCTACGGGAAGAGCTGCAAAAAGGATGGCGGAATCAACGGATCTGCCAGCAGCAACGATCCACCGCTTGCTTGGCTGGAACGGACAATCTGGAATCGATCTTGAACAAGACCGAACCATTAACGGAAAATTAGTGATCATCGATGAAATGTCTATGGTCGATACATGGCTAGCTTATCAATTTTTTAAAGCGCTGCCGAAGGAAGTTCAAGTCGTGCTGGTGGGGGACGAAGATCAGCTGCCCTCTGTCGGTCCTGGACAAGTATTGAAAGATTTGCTGGACTCAAAAGCTATACCAACTGTTCAGCTGACGGATATTTATCGGCAAGAAAACGGATCTTCCATCATTGAATTAGCTCATGAAATCAAAAAGGGAAAACTCCCCGTTGACTTAACTGTTCAAAAAAAAGACCGCTCGTTTATTAAATGTTCCACCCAACAAATTGCCAGCGTTGTCGAGCAAGTGGTGGAAAATGCCCGCAAAAAAGGGTTTACTTCAAAAGATATTCAAGTTTTAGCTCCGATGTATAAGGGGCCGGCTGGAATTGACCGTTTAAATAAAATGCTGCAGGAAATTTTAAATCCAAATAACGATCGATCCCGAAAAGAATTGGCTTTTGGGGATACAGTATACCGTATTGGAGATAAAGTGCTTCAGCTCGTCAACAAACCAGAAAAAAATGTATTTAACGGCGATATCGGCGAGGTCATTTCCATTTTTTACTCAAAAGAAAACACGGAAAAGCAGGATATGGTTCTTGTTTCTTTTGAAGGAAATGAAGTCGCCTACACACGCCAAGAATTAAATCAGATCACTCATGCTTATTGCTGCTCCATTCACAAATCCCAAGGAAGCGAATTTCCTATTGTAATTCTGCCTGTTGTGAAAAGTTATTATCGAATGCTTCGAAAAAATTTATTATACACTGCTGTGACGAGAAGCAAAAAGTTTTTAATTTTATGCGGCGAAGAAGAAGCGTTCCGTTGGGGCATTGAACGCAACGAAAGTTTGTTGAGAAAAACAACACTTTGCCGCAAACTGTCAGAAGCGTTAGCCAATGAAGATCCTGACAGCAAGAAAGAAAGCCCCATTTCCTATCCAACGAGTGAGGAAGAATGGATGGAAATCAACCCAATGATCGGCATGGAAAACGTTACCCCTTATGATTTTATGGAGTAAGTCCCACAATAATAAATAGTTCGGGAAAGGTGGGACACTTTTTGCGAACATTTTCTTCCTTAAAAGAACTGCCTGTTTACGATGTCAACACAGGCTGCCGCCTTGGGGAGGTTTGCGATCTTTGTATATCGGATAAAGGAGAGGTAAAGTCGCTATTAATTAAGATGGTCTCGCTTTTTTCTGTGAAAAAAAAGTTGCCGATTGATTCGGTAGAATGCTTTGGCATTGATTGCATTATGACGAAAAAGGAACGGTTGATTCCATATTGTACCGAAAAGATTTTTACGTTTTTTCACAGACAACCGATCGAAGGGAAACCGTTTTATGACAAAAATGGAGAAATCCTTGGCCGGTTGAAAGATGTATATTTTCTGGAAAATTTGGGCATGATCGTAGGGTATGAGTTGACGGATGGTTTCTTTTCGGATCTATTGGAAGGTTGCAAAATTATCCGGACGAATACACCCCCTGCGATCGGAAAAGATGCCATTATCGTCACACCAGAACGTGTGCGAGGTGGCTTTCATGCTTATTTGTCCAAATTGCCAGAGTAAAGATATCGGCAAAATAGGGATCAACCAGTATTATTGCTGGAATTGTTTTATTGAGTTAACCGTATCCAATCAAATGATTTACACTCATCAAGTGGAGGAAGATGGTTCTTTAACCTCTTTGGACGATTTGTTCGACGAGAAACAACGACGACTAAGCTAAAGGAGTGTTTGTTTCATGAACAAAACGATGGTTTCATTGCTGGGATTTGGAGCCGGTGTAGCTGCTTCTGCTTGGGCTGGCCGTTCCTCCATGCTTAATCAACGACAAATGCGGAAACTTAGAAAACGAGTGAGAAAAATGTTTTAGGAGAAGGGGTTGTCCCAAAAACCCTTTTAAACAAGAAAACCCGACGAGATCAATTCCTTTTTCTCGTCGGGCTTCTCTATTTCGGGCCTTCTTTCTAAAGCCTTTACTGAAGAAAAAATCGTCACTCATTTGCGGATGATCGTGAAATTTACTCGCTTTCCGAAGGCGTCTCAGAGCCTCCTCGCTCGCCTTTCGCTTGAGGGGTCTCCTTTTCGCTTTTCCCGCAGGAGTCTCGCAATTTCGCGATTATCACAGTAAAATTGCAACCCCAATACAAAAAAATCTCCTTTTCCATTCAGCTAATTTGTCTGATTATAACATGATACTTTAAAAAGCTCCAAAAGGATGATGCCAGTTAAAAAGATTCTTCGAATAAAGTGAGCATCTTACCCGCAACCTAATAATAGATGTTTGTTAAGAGTTGGGGATGAGATGATGGATCCTAAAAAATACATAAAATGGATGTACCAATTGGGTTTTCTATTATTGGTGTTTGTGACACTTTATTTTCTTGTTCTTTTAAAACCGGTATGGATGCCATTTTTAAAGGTTATCTTGACCGGGCTGTTTCCGTTTTTCTTAGGAGCCTTTATTACGTATTTGCTTCATCCGTGGGTGGAGAAACTTTATCAAGCGGGCCTGCCGCGAGGCCTTTCTATTTTTCTGATTTACCTCCTCTTTTTTGGGGGAGTGGGCTATTCCATTTACAAAGGTCTTCCTGTCATTATCGAGCAGCTGAACGAGTTGTCTGAGAACGCTCCCGTGTTAGTATCTCAATATCAACATTGGATGTTTCATCTCGAAAGAAAAACTTCCACTTGGCCGGATGGCCTTCAAGATCAGATTCAAGCGAGAATTCATGCTTTTGAAACTTGGCTTACCAATCTTTTGGCTTTGTTTATCGGTTGGCTGACGAAAATGCTAAATTTTCTTTTGCTGTTTGCCATTGTTCCATTTGTTTCATTTTACTTGTTAAAAGATTTTCATGATGTCAAAAAGGCGATTTGGTATTTAACTCCGAAAAAATGGCGAAGAAAAGGGCTTTATTTTTTGAGAGAATTGGATGAATCTCTTGGAGGCTATATAAGAGGACAGCTTCTCGTCTGTGCACTGCTCGGAACGATTGCCGCTTTTCTTTTTTGGATGATCGACATGAAATATCCTGTATTGCTTGGAATCATTATGGCCATTACAGACATCATCCCCTATTTTGGGCCTATTATCGGTGCGGTGCCTGCCGTTATCATCGCGGCAGCTATTTCAAGCAAAATGGCCGTCTACGTGGTCATCATCATTTTGGTTCTTCAGTTTTTAGAAGGCAATATACTGTCGCCGTATATTGTCGGCAAAAGCCTGAATATGCATCCTTTATTTATTATGGCTGCCCTTATCATCGGCGGCGAAGTGGGAGGGATGGCTGGATTAATTTTGGCCGTGCCCTTTCTAGCCGCTGTAAAAGTGGCAATGGTGCAAGCAAAAACGCATTTATGGAAACCCCAGAAATAACATTGACAAATAATGAATATCTTTCTATAATGCGACATAGACGAATCATCAAAATTGGTGTGAACAAAAGACTGCTTCATTATTGGCGGAATATAGAAAATACCAAAAGTCAAATCAGACAAGACTGTTCGTATAGGCTATTTGCCTGAAAAACAATGAAAATCAGTATAAAACGTAGAAGGATCGAGTATGTTATAGACCATCTGAGTGTAATGATTACACGGAAGAGAGGAATTTCCCCGGGCTGAAAGAAATTCCAGATGAAGGATAACAGAAGGCTAATCCGGAGTGCAGGCAAAAACTGCCGTAGTACGCCGCGTTAAGGCGCCAAAGAGATGGATTGTATGAATCGATTGAATCCATAATCAGGGTGGTACCGCGAAGAGCCCTTCGTCCCTGTCCGGGAAGAAGGGCTTTTTTTATTTATAGCGCCCGTGGCGGCAAATATGAAACCGGACTGTTCCCGGACTCTTTTCATACATTTTGCTTTTAGACAACATTATTCATAAAGTCTAGTTTTTCATTGTACATAATGACAGTCATGTGGGAGGTTATAGAATGAAAAAATTAACTGGCGCCCAAATACGCCAAATGTTTTTGGACTTTTTTCAAGAAAAAGGCCATCATATTGAACCGAGCGCATCGCTCATTCCGAATAATGATCCATCTTTGTTGTGGATCAACAGCGGAGTGGCCACTTTAAAAAAATATTTCGACGGCAGGGTGGTGCCTGAAAATCCGCGAATTACAAATGCCCAAAAATCTATTCGTACAAATGATATTGAAAATGTGGGGAAAACCGCTCGCCATCATACGTTTTTTGAAATGCTTGGAAACTTTTCTATTGGAGATTATTTTAAAGAAGAAGCCATTGTCTGGGCATGGGAATTTTTAACCGATCCAAAATGGATGGGATTCGAGAAAGAAAAGCTTTCTGTTACCATCCATCCCGAAGATCAGGAAGCGTTTGAAATTTGGAACAAAAAAATTGGGATTCCAGAAGAGAGGATCATTCGACTAGAAGGAAACTTCTGGGATATTGGCGAAGGGCCAAGCGGACCCAACTCGGAAATTTTTTATGACCGCGGCCCGCAATATGGAGACGACCCAAATGATCCTGAACTTTATCCTGGCGGGGAAAACGACCGCTACCTTGAAATATGGAATTTAGTATTTTCCCAATTCAACCACAATCCGGATGGCAGCTATACACCGCTTCCAAAGAAAAATATTGATACCGGCATGGGTCTTGAGCGGATGGCTTCCGTTGTTCAAGAAGCGGAGACGAACTTCGATACCGATTTATTTTTGCCTATTATTCGAGCGACTGAAAAAATTTCCGGTGAAACTTACGGAAAAGATCAGGAAAAAGATGTTGCCTTTAAAGTGATTGCCGATCATATTCGTACGGTCACTTTTGCCATTGGAGATGGAGCATTGCCTTCCAACGAGGGAAGAGGGTATGTTCTCAGACGCTTGCTGCGCAGAGCCGTTCGCTATGCGAAAAAGATCCATATAAATCGTCCATTCATGTATGAACTTGTCCCAGTAGTGGGAAACATTATGAAAGATTACTATCCGGAAGTAAATGATAAAGCTGCTTTTATTCAAAAAGTCGTAAAAAATGAAGAAGAGCGATTCCATGAAACACTGCATGAAGGTCTTTCTATTCTCGAATCAGTGATCCGTAAAGCAAAAGAACAAAATCACAAAACGATTAGCGGTGAAGATGCCTTTCGCCTATATGATACGTACGGATTCCCGGTGGAGTTGACGGAAGAGTACGCAGAAGAAGAAGGTTTAGCAATCGACTACGAAGGATTTGAAAAAGAAATGGAGCGTCAGCGGGAACGCGCCCGTTCAGCCCGCCAAGACGTTGATTCCATGCAAACCCAAAATGTTCTTTTGCAATCTATTACAACGAAAAGCGAATTTATTGGATATGACCAGCTGGAAACAGACGCAGTGGTAGAAGTGATTTTGAAAAATGGAGAAATGGTTTCAAAAGCAAGCGCAGGCGACGCCATCCAATTGATTCTCAATCGGACTCCTTTTTACGCGGAAAGCGGCGGTCAAATTGCAGATAAAGGAGTACTTGTCGCAGATGGTGTGAAGGTCACTATCAAAGATGTACAAAAATCGCCAAATGGACAGCATCTTCATAACGCTTTCATTGAAGAAGGGGTTCTGGAACAAGGCCTATTAGTTCGAGCTCAAGTAGATAAAACGGCCCGCGCAAATGTGACTCGAAACCATACAGCTACCCACCTTTTGCATCAGGCGTTGAAAGATGTACTTGGAAATCACGTTAACCAAGCTGGTTCGCTAGTCGAACCTGAACGGCTGCGCTTTGACTTCTCCCATTTCGGTCAAGTGACTCCAGAAGAATTGGAAAAGGTCGAAGCCATTGTAAACGAAAAAATTTGGAAAAGCCTTCCGGTTGAAATTGAGTATAAAGGACTGGAGGAAGCTAAAGCACAAGGTGCGATGGCTTTATTCGGTGAAAAGTACGGCGATATTGTCCGCGTTGTCTCTATCGGAGACTACAGCCTGGAACTATGCGGTGGCTGCCATGTACCAAACACGTCTGTTATCGGGTTATTTAAAATTGTATCCGAAACGGGCATCGGCGCCGGAACCCGCCGAATTGAAGCTGTTACAGGTGAAGGAGCATACCAACTGTTAAACAGTCAAGTAGCGTTATTAAGAGAAGCATCTGAAAAACTAAAAACGCATCCAAAAGATATTTTGACGAAAATTGACAGCATTCAAGCGGAAATGAAAGAATTGCAGCGGGAAAATGAATCACTTGCCGCGAAATTGTCCAATATAGAAGCGGGCAGTCTTATCAATCAAGTGAAACAAGTTGATGGAGTCAATGTGCTGACGGCGAAACTCGATGCGTTAGATATGAATCAATTGCGAAGCATGGCTGATGAATTAAAGCAAAAATTGCCGTCAGGAATTATTGTTTTAGGATCCGTTCAAAAAGAGAAAGTGAATTTTATCGCAGGCGTGACGAAAGACCTTGTGGCGAAAGGATACCATGCAGGAAAACTTGTAAAAGAAGTTGCCGCTATTTGCGGCGGGGGCGGCGGAGGCCGTCCGGATATGGCTCAAGCTGGCGGGAAACATCCGGAAAAAACGGAAGAGGCGCTCGCTTTAGTCGAAGGATGGGTGA
>JADBKC010000084.1 GCA_014896555.1 Caryophanales bacterium
TGATAGGTCTTTACTTTATCTCTAACAACAAAGAAGAGGGTGAAATGATGCAAAAAAGTGTGGAGAATTTGAGACGGGAAATAGGGCTCTTCGCATTAACGTTGACAGGATTGGGCTCTATCATCGGTTCGGGTTGGTTGTTCGGTGCATGGAAAGCGGCAAAAGTAGCGGGCCCTGCATCCATCTTTTCGTGGATTATTGGATGTTTGATCATTATTTGTATTGCCATTTCTTATGCGGAGCTAGGAGGTATGTTTCCAGAGTCGGGAGGAATGGTGCGCTACCCTCAATATTCCCACGGCTCGTTTGTAGGGTTTATCGCTGGCTGGGCGAACTGGATTGCGATCGTTTCTGTCATTCCTATCGAAGCAGAAGCTTCTGTGCAATATATGAGCTCATGGCCATGGGCGTGGGCGCAAAATATGTATGATGGAACACATTTAACAACGTCAGGACTAGCCTTAGCATCCTTTTTGGTCATCGTTTTTTTCTTGCTTAACTATTGGACGGTCGGATTGTTTGCGAAAGCAAATACCATTGTCACAGTGATCAAATTTGTCGTCCCGTTATTGACCATTATCGGTATTTATGTAGTCGGATTTAAGACAACCAATTTCACGCATGTTTCCGGTGGATTTATGCCGAACGGTTGGTCAGGCGTTTTGACCGCGATTGCCACATCGGGTATCGTGTTTGCGTTTAATGGTTTCCAAACACCGATCAATCTTGCGGGAGAAGTGAAGAATCCGGGACGCAACGTTCCTATTGCTGTCATTTTATCGCTGCTTCTGGCAGGAGTGCTCTATTTCTTGCTTGAATTCGTGTTCATTGGCAGTGTTCCTTCCAGCATGTTATCAAACGGATGGGCTGGGTTAGAGATGAAATCGCCGTTTGCTGATCTGGCATTGACTCTTGGGATCGGCTGGCTTGCGGTTGCGATGTATGCCGATGCTGTGATCTCGCCTTCGGGTACAGGAACGGTCTACACAGCGACTACTGCAAGAATGATTTATGGAATGGAGAAGAACGGCTACTTTCCAAAGATTTTCGGGACCGTCCACCCGTTATATAAGGTGCCGCGTCCTGCTATGTGGCTAAACTTGGCTGTGTCCTATTTGTTTATGTTTTTATTCCGAGGATGGGGAGAACTGGTGGAAGTCATATCGGTAGCGACTGTTGTCAGCTATATGGCAGGTCCTGTTACGGTCATGTCTTTGCGGAAGCTCGTTCCTGGCTACCACCGTCCTTTGAAAACAAAAGGTTTAGCGGTCATCGCTCCGATTGCTTTTATCGTTTCGTCGCTGATTTTATATTGGTCCAGATGGCCGTTGACTGGACAAGTTTTGTTCGTTATGCTCATAGGCCTTCCGATTTATTTCTATTATGAAGCGAAGCGAGGAAAGGAAACTTTTTTGAGAAATTTCAAAGCAGGTTTGTGGCTCGTTTGCTATCTTCTCTACATGATGCTCATTTCCTATCTCGGCAGTGATCAATTTGGAGGACATAATGTCATTCCGTACGGCTGGGATATGGGAGTTGTGGCTGTCAGTGCATTAGTGTTTTATGCGTGGGCGATTCGATCCGCTTACTTTACGGATCAATTGAAAGAAGCTGAAAGTCTGAATCAGCCAATAGAATACGAAAACATGAAAAAAGTGGCTCAGAATTAAAAGAAGGAATGGTTTGTTGGCTGAATAGAATCAAGGAATCGAAAAAGTGCCTTTATGGATGGCACAAATGGCTTGAAACGACACAATAAAATAGGTCAAGGAAAAAACACCTCCTGAATCGAATGAGCACTTCACTCGGTTGATGGGGGTGTTTTTACTGGTGTCTATAAGGGCAAGAATTCATTGTTGGAAATCCGAACGTGAATTTTATGTCAAGTCAAAGTTCACGTTCCATATTTTTTTTCGCAAATGAAATGTATTTGCTGTTTGATCGCTGCTTTTTCAATAGACACGCACCTAGGCCTTTACATGGCATTTTCTTTTGAGCTGACGTTTATTGGCCGGGACTTGCCTGAAATCCAGCTTACAACCACCGTCGCCACAAAATTCACGATCAACGCAATCATTCCGACGTTTAAATCTTGCATTATCTGAGGCAAGGAGGGGAACAAAGTACCAATGCCGCTGCCTGATAATGTCATATAAGCCGCCGCTGCAGCCCCGGCTATAATACCAACAAACGCTCCTTGTTTCGTAACAAAATTGTTTTTCATCAAGCTGAGCACAAACGATGGGAACAGCTGCGTCACCAGACTATATCCCATGAGAAGCAAAGCGACAATCGTATTTCCTCCACGAAACGTAAAGTATAACGAAATCAAGGCAATGACAGGAACAAGATATTTCGCCAGCTTTGCCACCTGTTGATCGGTGGCAGAAGGAGAAAACACTTTATAGACATTTTTCGAAAGAAGCGTAGAAGCTGTCATTAAAATCATCGAACCTGGAACCATGGCCGTCAACAGCCCGGCAGCGCCGATCAGCCCGACGACCCAAGGATCAAATGTCTGAATGGACAAACGCAACAGCGCCAAGTCGGTATCTGATCCTTCCAAATGCGGTATTTTTAAAATCGCTGCAAAGCCGACGAAAAAGACGAATAGAAGCAATAACTGATAAATCGGTAAAATAATGGCGTTTTTCCGGAAAACATTGGAGTTCTTAGCCGAATAAATTGAACTGAACGTATGGGGCCACATATAAAAACCAAGAACCGTCAACAGTACGGTCGAAATGAACCATGATACGCTCATCCCCTTATTCGGCAAGGCGAGAAAACCCGGATTGGCTTTTTCGATCGCTTCAAACATCGGCTGAATTCCGCCATAGTAATGAAACGGCAAATAAAGGCCCAAAAATGCGATGACAATAAGAATTGTGATGTCTTTCACTAACGCTGTCCAAGCCGATCCGTGAATTCCTGAAATGATCACATATACTGTAACGGCCGCAACACCGATCCAAATAGCCGCCGTTTCTGAAATCGTACCATATGAAGCTTCAGAAACAATGATGCCCAACCCTTTGAGCTGCAGTACCAAATACGGAATAAGCGCCAGCACCCCAACTAGGGAAACAAGCACTCCCAACGCTTGGCTGTTGTATTTGCTGGCGAAAAAATCAGACTGGGACATAAGCTGATGTTCTTTCGCATATTTCCATACTTTTGGAAGCATCCAATACGACAGAACATACGCCAAGCAGCCGTATGCGATAATGTAAAACGCAGGCCCGCCTTTGCTGTATGCCCAGCCGCTGCCGCCTAAAAAGGTAAATGTCGTATAAATTTCCCCTGCCATAAGAAGAAAGACAAAAATGGTGCCAAATCCGCGGCCGCCGACTGTCCATTGCTCCAAATTCATTTCTTTCCCTTTCCGTGCCCGTACTCCTAAGAAAAGGGAAAAGAGCAGAAAAGCAAAAATCAACACTAACGATGTATTCACGTTTAGTCTTCCTCCTTCACTTTTGGATCAAACCGATAAACAATCGCCATGATAATGGAAGTCATAATCACCCAGACAACAATCCAAAAGAGAATAAACGGCAGGCCAATTATATATGGAGTCACTCTGTTGGCAAACGGGATACCGCCGAGAATGCCAAGGAAAGGGAGCAACATTAGCGAGCGGATTCCTTTCATTTTTATTTCCTCCCCTATGGAATGGTAGAAAACTTTTAAAACGCTTTTCCCGCGGAGCTGACGGACGCTTCTATTCCTGATTCAATTTAGAATATGTTATATAATATAACATAATTATCAGAATATTAAAATTATTTAATGGAATAAAAAATGACCAATTCTGTTTGTTTTTTCCCAAAGTGTTTTTTTCATCAGCGGTATTCCGGTATTTAGGGGTAGGGGTGCTGATGGCAATTAAGAAATGTAGTGTTTGGCAATTAAGAGTATGCAATATTTATTGCATATTCACCGCTTTACATGGAGTGGCGGGTATGATAGGCTTGTGTGCCTTGCAAAGTTCTATGGCTTGCCCCCTTTGCGAAAATTATACCCGCAGAGGCTCCATGTCAAGCGACATAATATTGGAATTTTATACAGAGAAATGAATAACCTTATTTGCCATTTGATGCATTTTTTAATTGCCAAAAACAGTAGGGGAAATATCAGACAACGACAGGATTCTTTTTTAAAATGCGTTATTTAGCCAAAAACAACTACAGAGGAAATTTTTCCTCTATATGTTTATCTTTTGATACAAAAAATGACTAAAGCAGCTTTAATCATAATGTAGGCAGCAAGAGTGCTTTTAAAAAGCATATTGATTTTTCATAAAAAATGAATGGAGAAATGGAGATTTCATTTCGATAAAAGATTGTTGAACCAGCATAAGGGGATTATAATGAGAAGGACCTTATCATACGTAGGAAACGTTCGTGATATTCAAAATGGCCAATCGTGAACAATGGGTAAATGTTGACTTGCGCCATTTCCTCTTTTAAAACCATGAACACCGTTCCAAAATGCGAACGGTGTTTTCATAATCGATCTCATTTTATTAGATAAATGAGTTGTTTAATCGATTTAATAAATTTTTGAATATTTCGCATTCTTCTTCTGTCCAGTCTTCGAGCCATTGATTGTATCTGGACAATCGTATTTTTTTGTCCATTGCGAGTTTCATTTTGCCTGTTTCGGTAAGGTGAAAAAGAGTGGCTCGACCGTCGCTCGGATCGGCTAAACGTTCGATTAATCCTTTTGATTCAAGAGAGGCGGCTTGTCTGCTGACGGTTGAAATATCAAGTTTCAGAGTATCCGCTAACGTTTTCAATCGAGCCGAACCTAAATTGTCGAGTTCTCTCAACAGCAAATAAGTGGCCCGTTCAAAAATGCCTACTTTTTTATCTGTATGATCTACATAAGTGGCAATACGTAAAAAGGTTGTCATTTCATATTCGATTTGTTCAATGGCACGTTCCTTTTTTGACAATCTACAATTCCTCCTTAAATTGGCGCCGCTTTCAATTTTGAAGTCCATTGACAAGGAAAAATATCATCTTATAATACTTATGTATGTATATAGTTGTATTATACAAGTATTTGAGTGTTTTATTACCTCTATCATACATGATTTCAACTCATTTGAAATAGAATGAAAGAAGGATTTTTGCTTTATGAAATGGATCAAAATTATTATCCAGATTTTTATTCTATATGGATTTTCGTTTATTGGTGAAATCATTCATCGCACGTTGCATCTACTAATTCCCGGAAATGTGCTGGGGCTGTTATTATTACTGCTTTGTTTATCTTTAAAACTATTTAAGCTGGATTGGATTGAACAAGGGGCTGGCTTTTTAATAGCGTTTCTGCCCCTTCTTTTTGTTCCAGCCATGATTGGCATTATGAATTATCCTTCTTTGCTTTCCGAGCAGGGGGTATTATTATTTTTCATTGTCTTCATTAGCACCATTATGACGGTGATTGCTGCTGGTCATGCCAGTCAATTATTAGAAAAAAGTAGACAAAAAAGAAAGGATGAGCAGAAAGTATGATGCAACAAGTACTCATCTCCCTCATCATGATTTTGATGACGGTTGGGGTTTATCTCATCATGAGCCGTATTTATTCACGCTTTTCTTGGCCGTTTTTGCTTCCTGTATTGACAACGACCGTTGTGATGGTCGTTTTGTTAATTTGTTCACATATTTCGTATGAGACGTATATGAAAGGAGGCAAGTGGATTAATCTTTTGCTTCGGCCGAGTGTCGTAGCGTTGGCCTATCCTTTATATAAGCAGCGTTTTGTTTTGAAAAAATATATGGTTCCTATTCTTGTAGGCGTGAGCGTCGGGATGATGACCGGAATGCTAAGCGGACTTTTCTTTGGCAGATTCTTTCATTTTGATCGTAGTCTTGTTTTATCGATGCTTCCGAAATCCTTTACGATGCCTGTGGCTATTCAAATTACAGCCAGCATCGGCGGAATTTCCTCGATGACGATTGTATGTGTGATGGTGGCAGGCCTCACCGGCGCCATAGCAGGTCCTGCGATCTTAAAGTGGCTGCGCATCAAAAGTGTACTTGGAAAAGGAATTGCCCTTGGAAGTGCATCACATGTACTCGGAATTACAAAAGCATCTGAATTTGGAGAACTAGCCGTTTCCACAGGCTCCGTCGCCATGATATTAAGTGCTTTATTAGGCTCCATTGTCGCACCGTATATTACGATGTTCTTTCATATTTAAAAGGGGACAGACCCCCATGCTGTTTTAAAGTATTAAAGTAGAAAATAATGGGGTTTTAATGCGCGTTGATTTGATGTTTTTCAATATGTTTTATGTGTATTAATGAGCAATGAAAGGGAAACGCGGATCTCAAGCAAGACATTGTGCGAGGGCTAATGAAATATACCTTTATGAATGGACTGAACGATATGCTGCGAGGCTATAACGAAGTCATGAATCTTTTCGGCGTCAAAACGGATAATTGGATTAAAAAAGCTATAGGCATATTGCCTATAGCTTTTTTGGATGATCAAGTACGCGAGAGTTAAGTTTACCATAAGAATCAATGACAGCCGGTTACAGAATCTTGTGAGAGTGGTTTGTGGGTGAGATTGCCATATGGCCATTTTTTGCTGTCATTTGATTCCATCGGCATTAGATAAGATCTTTCGCTGCTTTATAAATGAGTTCAAACAAATGTTCTAGCTGATCTTCTTCTACACAGGAGAAGGCAATTCTTAAATCAGTCGAATTGATCGAAACAGTGCCAACGCCGTAGTTTTCTAACAAGTGGACACGCAGTTTTTCGGCATTGATGTTCTTTAATTTTAGACACATAAAATAACCGGAATTAAAAGGATAGAAAGTCCAAACTTCATTGTATTTCTCGTTATTCAATAAGATTTCTTTTACTTTATTGGCCCGTTTTTTCATAATTTGATACTTGATATTTTTTTGCTCATCAAATTGAGGAGATTGGATCGCTTTTAAAACAAAGGTTTGCGAAGGATGCGACGCACTGGAGATCGTCCCGCGAATGATTCCCTTTGTTTTTTCTTCCAGAACCTTTAATACCTTTGGGCTAGAGCTTGCATAAGTGATAAAGCCTACTCGAAATCCCCAAACGAACTCCTCTTTTGTTGCTCCGTCAATTTTGACTGCCAAAATACGATCATGTAAGCTGGCCAGTTTCGCAAAGATGGATTCTTTGATCGAAGAATCTTCATAAAACAAATGGAAATATGCATCGTCCGTGACGACGACAAGATTCATTCCTAAATTAGCGCATTCTTCGATCACCGAAACAATGCTTTCTGCTTCTTTTTCCGTAGGAGTATATCCAGTTGGATTATTAGGGAAATTTAATAAAATGACCGCTTTGCCGTGATCTTTTTCTTTCAGAATGGCTTGGCGCAAGGCTTCTGCATGAAAGCGTTGGTTTTCGTCAAACAACGGGTAAGTTTCTATTCTAGCTCCTCTTCTAACGCCAAATACCAACTTGTAATTGCCCCAGTATTTATCCGGCACAATGAGGGGGTCATTTTGATCAACAAATAAATCCGCTACAATACTTAATCCATGCGTAAGAGCGTTCGTAACGATAGGTTCTCCTATCGTTTTCCCTTGTAAAGAAGGGTTTTCTTTCATCATTTTGTCTTTCCACGCGGATCGAAGTTCAGACTTGCCTGCCGGCGGAGCGTATGTATATAAATCTTCAGGTTCATATGCAGAAAGAGTATCTTGAATTAATGGAAGATACATGGGTCTATTGCCTTCCGTTGCGATGCCAATGGTGGCATTATATTGATAAGCACTTTTTTTGGCTTCAGCAGACTGGCTAAGGATCCCTTTAGGATAATACAAAGATTTGCCCAAATCAGACAACATATCATATACATGTTGATTTTCGGCAATAAGATCGTTGTTTAACACATTCGCAGCCTGATCCAATTCAACTCATCCTTTCTTACTTTTCTCAATATTATCATATCGAACAACCAAATTCACTAACATTTTCAATTAAAGGGGACAGACCCCTTTAAAGCATGAAAGGGGTCTGTCCCCTTTCATGCTTTAAACTTGACAAAGGCAATGGTCAGCGTATAGACTACAAAACATCACGAAAAAATGACACCCGCTCCGGTTCGGCTCTGTTTATGGTACGTGGTACTTGAATCACCTTTAATATGCGCTTTGTAATTAAAGATACTTTTTGCGATAAGTTTTGTCTACTGTGGACTTTTTGGGCCCATCTCTCAATAATAGACTCTACACTCCCGCTTTAAAAAATGCGGGAATTTTATTTGATCGAAACGGCTGTTCTTTATTTCGCATTCACGTTAAGGAATATTGGTTTTGTTTGTTTAAAAACGGACGATGAACCATATAACTCAATGGCGTAATCTGTTCAAAAAAATTAAAGGAGGGGTTGCTGCAGAATGAATGTTGAAAACTCATCAGTACAATCCTATCGTAAAGCGCCTATATTGGGCGTTATGATCGTAGGAGCTTTAATCGCGTTTTTAAATCAAACGTTAATGAATGTGGCTGTGCCGCAAATTATGGATCATATGCATGTTTCCGCTGCTACTGTAAACTGGTTGATCACGATCTTTATGTTGGTGAATGGGATCATTATTCCAATCACCGCTTTTTTGATGAATCGATTTACGACAAGGCAATTGTATATCTCTTCGATGGGACTTTTTGCTGCTGGAACTCTTATTTGCGGAATAGCTCCTAGTTTTTCCGTGCTGTTGGCAGGCCGGGTCGTACAGGCAGCTGGAGCAGGTATTTTGTTCCCGTTGATCACGAATGTCATTTTTACGTTATTTCCGCCGGAACGCCGTGGATTTGCAATGGGGATATTTGGCGTGGCCATGAACTTTGCACCGTCAGTGGGGCCGACATTATCGGGATGGGTTCTAGAACACCATTCGTGGCGGGTTCTGTTTTTTATTGTTTTCCCTATTGCTCTTATTGACTTGATTGTTTCTCTGTTTCTCGTAAAAAATGTGACGGAGACGAGCCGACCAAAGCTCGATGCCATTGGAGTGATATTATCTACTATTGGTTTTGGCGGGATTCTCTATGCCTTTTCCACAGCAGGAATAAAAGGCTGGGGAAGCCCGGATGTCATGGCATTATTGATCGTCGGCGGAATCAGCTTGATTTTATTCGTATGGCGCCAATTGGTTGTAGATGAGCCGATATTGGAGTTCCGTATTTTTCGGTATCCGATTTTTACACTCACCACAATTATTAATATTTTAGTCACAATGGCCATGTTCTCAGGCATGATCTTGATGCCTATTTACATGCAAAATATTCGCGGATTTTCTCCGTTGGAATCTGGCTTAATGCTTTTGCCGGGCGGGATTGTCATGGGATTGATGTCTCCTATTACAGGCAAGCTTTTTGACAAGTTCGGCGCTAAATGGCTGGCTGTTGTCGGTTTGGCCATTACAATCGTCACTACCTATATGCTCACCCGACTCCAAACAGATACGACTTTTGTTTATGTAGTAGAAGTCTATACAGTCCGGATGCTTGGTATATCGCTGGTGATGATGCCTATTTTTACGGCCGGCTTAAATGAATTGGCGCTTAGCTTGAACAAATATGGAACAGCGATGGTCAATACATTGCGAATGATCGCGGGTGCTGTAGGAATGGCCTTCTTTGTAACGATTATGACAAACGAAGGAAAGGCGCATATACAAAATATTGCAGCTCAACAACATATATCTTCAACAGATAAAGTGCATATGGCCATGGCGATTCACCAAGGAAGTGCTATGGGGATTCAAGATGCGTTCATGGTGGCTACTGGATTAACCATCATTGCTTTTATATTAGCCTTCTTTATTCGCCGGACGGAACCAAAAAAAGATACGATCACAAATCGCACAAGAACGGGAAAGAAACCAATTGCCGATGGAAATTTAGCCAAGTAGCCCATTGACTAGTTAGATGCAACTTTTTCAATAAAAAAGAGGCGGAAAATCACTTACTGAAAGGATTCCCGTCTCTATTTTTTTATATATTGAAAAGAGGCACCCCTGGATCGATTCCATCATTGAAATTCCGGTTACTTAGCACCGATGAGAAAAGAAATATGAACCGTTTTCATTCGTTCTGTCGCAATGTTCAGAAACAAGGGTGCAATTATTCATTTTTCTGTTGAAACGATATGGAAAGAACGGTTCTCACATTTTTATTTTATGTTTAAAGGGAAAAAGATAGGATGAAAGGGCTTTTTAGATAGTAAAAAAGCATCTGCAAACGCAGACGCTTCGAAAGAAAAGTGTCGAGTGAAGGAAGGTTGTTGAAAATCTGTATGGAACGATCGGGATGACAGGATTTGAACCTGCGACTCCTAGCACCCCATGCTAGTGCTCTACCAAGCTGAGCTACATCCCGAAAGGACACATGACTATTATAGTACGATTTTTTACAGGTGACAATAGACATTATCCATTTCAAAAAGAAAATGTTTATCGATTTGTATATCAAGGAAAAGAGCTCCAAATTATGGTAATCTCTTCTTCATCCGCAAAAGAAGAATCTATCATTCTGAAAGGAAATTCATGAATTGTTTACACTCTCTCCGTCCGATCTGCTATTTTTTATATTATGATAATTTATATACGGTAGGGAGGTATAAAAAATGAAAAAAATGGGGTTCATCATGATTCTATCTATTTTGGTGATCATCGCTGCCGCTTGTTCAAACGCCAATGATAAAGCGAACAGTCATGATACGACCAATATGGATAGTAAGAGTACCGAAAATAGTGTTCATTCCCAAATGTCTGGTAGTCAAAAAGATTATTCGAATTTGCCTATGACCACTGCTACAAAAGAATTAACAGGTCAAAACATTACGATCACAGCAAAAGAAGCAGTGAATTCATTTGATTCTAAACATAAGTTTCCCGTTTGGACTTTCAACGGTTCTGTACCAGGGCCTATTTTGAAATTAAAGCAAGGTCAAACCGTGAATATCACGCTTAAAAATGAATTGCCTAAACCTGTGACTATCCATTGGCATGGGCTTCCAGTTCCGAACAGCCAAGATGGTGTACCTGGGGTGACCATGAACGCGGTCCAACCAGGCCATTCTTTTACTTACCATTTTACAGCCACAGTGCCAGGTACATATTGGTATCATTCTCACCAAGATAGTGTGAATCAAGTAGATAAAGGTTTATATGGGGCCATCATTGTGGAAGGAACAAACGAAGAAAAAGTCGATAAAGACTATACTCTTATGTTGGATGAATGGAATTCATCCGGAATGACGATGGATGAAATGAAGAACGGCAATGATCATATGTCCGGCGATAATATGGGAACGTATGATTTGTATACAATCAATGGAAAATCCGGAGATTCCATACCGCCATTAAAAGTTCGCAAAGGCGATAAAGTACGTATTCGATTGATCAACGCCGGATATATCACTCATCATATTCATTTGCATGGCCATGCGTTTAAGGTGGTTGCCACCGATGGAAACCCGATTCATAATCCGCAATTAGTGAAAAATAAGCTCATCCCTGTCGCGCCGGGTGAACGATATGATATTGAATTTACAGCCGATCATCCCGGAACATGGTATATCGATTCTCATGATCACA
>JADBKC010000085.1 GCA_014896555.1 Caryophanales bacterium
ACAGTCTATCCAAAAAGGTGTATTGTCATTTACACAAAAATATTGACACTGCCAAAAAATTAATAATACTATACTTATAAACAATTAATGTTAAATAATAATAAAATGTTAACGACGTGTATGCAGAACTGGACTAGGTTAGAAAATGCTCTTTTCTTGCGGTGCGTAAATAATATTACCAGCCAAATCATGTTGAAAATCGGTAGAAAAAGGAAGAAATTCTTTTACCTAATGACAAAAGACAAGCGCTAACGGGAGGCTTGTCTTTTGTGAATGATTAATGATGATGATGGTGATGAGATTCTTTCTCTTTCCAAGGGTTTGTAATGACGAATTCTTCTTGAGGAACATAGAAATATTGAACCCAAACTCCGTCTAAAAACTCTTCGCGTCGATCCAATAGGATATCGATCCCTTTATCTGTTTTCACGATTTCATCATGTTCTGTTGGCGTATCAAGCTTAATGGCATAACGAGCATGATCACCGTGCATTTCGGTCATATATATTCGAATCATTTTTCCTTCCGCTTCTGGGCTTTCCAGCATTTTCTTTAATACTTTCGCGGCATTACGATTTAGTTTGCATTTCATAAAATCCATCTCCTCTTTCAAACAGATACCTTTCCATTATCTCCTTTTTTGATAAAAATGAAACGAATGTGCTTAGCGTAAAAAAATTGATTCATTCCTCGATGAAAGAGAAGATGTGCCCATTTAGTTCCTTTCCTTTTTTTGGAAATAACGCCAAAAATCTTTCCAAACCGCTTTGTGCAAGCTGTCTTAAACATTGTTTTTGACTTGTTCCGATTGTTGTTGATAATAACGCGATAGTTCTATAATCATGGCTCCCATACGTTCATTTTCCGGAACAAGATAACGATCAATTCCTTCTTTCCGCAAAGCTTCCGCCGTTACTTTTCCAACGGCAACAGGCAAAACCGTATCATGAAATGCCTTTACAAGTTCTTCATCCAATTTTTGTGATTTGGCAAACGAAAATAAAGAGTGAACTTGTATAGCAGTAGTGAAACAGACGGCATCCACTTCATGATGCAAAATTTCCCGACATACTGTATCCACTGTTTCCTGTTTTGGCGGAATATGCTGATAAGGAAGAAGCTCTAAAATATCCGAAACGCCTTGATCTTGAAAAAATTGCTTCAATAGAGGAGCTTTTTCTCCATGCAGCTGAATCATGACCTTCTTTCCTGAAAAATCGATTCCTTGGAGCGCTCGTATCAGTCCTCTTGTCGTACCATCTTCATCGACGGCGATCGGTTGAATTCCAATCTTTTTAAGAGCAGAGATCGTTTTATAGCCTCTTGCGGCAACGTTCGATGTTCGGATCTTATGTATAAATTCTTCTTGTACTCCGATCTTTTCTGCCAAATCCAAAAGCGTTTGGATTCCTAATCCGGTTGTAAACACGGTCCAGTCCGATCCTTCATCGACAAATCTCCGCAAATCCGGTTCCACTTCCTTCTCCGCTTTAAAAACGGTTGTTCCTTGAAGAGGACGGACGATCGGTGTTCCACCTTGCTTTTCGATTAATGTACTCATCTCTTCTGTTTTTCGCGAACCGCCAATCACGACTCGCTTTCCTGCCAGACCTTTACTCAAAGATACCCCCACCCTGTTGGTAATGCTCGAACGGTTATTTCTCTGATTTCGCCATTCTTTTTTCAAAATAATCAACAATTCCCATCGAACAGATTTTTAAATCTAAATCGAGAATTTCATAAACGTTTGAAGTGCGTGCCACATTTCGTTCATCCAAATATTGGGTTGCTTTTTTCTTTAATGTTTGATAAACAGCTTCTATCTTTTTTTCAAATGGGATGTTGCTGTCGGCTGCCTGCTGCCCTGCCTCCACAAATATAGGAAGCCAATATCGCAAATGCTTGAAAGCAGCAGCTGGATCTTCACTCATTCCAAAATGGCCAAAATAAATCCGGCTAATCCCAAGATTCTCAATACGATCAGCAGACTTTAGCATCGCTTCTGGATTAAAATGATTCGGAGATGTTGTGGGTAAATAAAAATCAATTCCATCCAAAAGCGGGTTATAGATAATACCAACAGTATCCCCTGTGAATATGCCATTGCTTTTCGGGTCATAAATTGAAAAATGATGATAAGCATGACCTGGTGTATCCAAAAATGTGAGAACACGGTCATAACCAATTTCCAGCGTTTCTCCATCCTGTTTCACGATTAAACGTTCTTCTGGAATGGGCAAAACGGGTTCAAAGAACTCCTCAAATTTTTCACCATATACGGCCTTTGCCCCTTGGATCAATCTCTGAGGATCTACAAGATGCCGTTTTCCCCTTGGATGTACTATCACTTTTGCATTCGGGCATTTTTCCAAAAGTAGTCCCGCTCCTCCGGCGTGATCGAGATGAATATGCGTCACAATGATGTATTGAATGTCAGCCGCCTTTAGCCCCAACTCTTCCAATCCTTGCAAAAGGTAAGGGATTGATGGGCTTGCACTTGTTTCAATTATTGTCAATTTTTCTTCTTGAATCACATATGTTCCTGTTCTTTTTTCACGTCCTAAATCCATTACGTCCAATAATGAAATCCCATAGCCTAAATCTTGTGGTTTCGTCATTGTATCCCCTCTTTCCAAATCATTCTCCCTGTCCCTATTACTAGTTTAACAGTTTACGAAAGTAATGGAAAGTTTGGAAAAGTGTTTCATTTCATTTGCATGTAAAAAATCGGAAAGCAAAAAAGCCTTTCCGATTTTCATCGTCCATTTTGAATATACAGTCTATCTGACATAGCTGATCCGCTTGTTCCTCTACTTCCAAAATAACTCGATTTACACATTTTTGTTCTTTCTCCCACTCTTGATTTCTTTCTACCATTTCGTCACTCCTGGTCGTTTTCGTTTGCTTTTACAGTACACATTTTCATTTTCTCCAAAGACAGCTTCATTCCTTCATTTCTTTTGGAAACTCAGTCATCTTTTCTTTTTTGATTTTGAAATTATTCAAAATTGGAAAATAATGAATTTGAATTCTAAAAGTCCATCAAGTTATTGGTATGAGTAGAAGAATCATATACTCCACTTCGTTTCATTCTAATGTAATGTCCGCAACCTTATTCTCAACCGAAAAATCGCCTTTTGAAATCGAATATTGATGGATAGTACCTTTAAACTGCAAATTTCTTCCTGGGCTCTTCACACCAAATGTATTTTTATAGAGTAGGACAGTGATGACTCGGTATTCGTCCCCGCCTCTTTAAATTGAAAGCGGACTTTATGACGATTTTTACCAGAGTGGCTTTGTACCATTTCTTCTTCTAACTTGTGATTTGGATATTTACATTATTTAAAAAGACTTCTTTCACCATTGTCCTTCATTTTTTATCTTCCAAATTTGTTAGGATTTCTATGTTTTCGTCTCCGCTATCTCGGCAGCAAGAAAAAACTTTTAGATTTCGTGCACTTTTCGACTATTCTTCATTAATAAGGAAATATACAGCACAACCGATATGAATACAGACAAGGCAGCTCCAATGTAAATACTGAAGTAGCCGAACGAATGGCCAATCTGACCAAATACCATTGCACCTAGTCCTACACCAAGATCAAAAAAAGAAAAAAAGGTAGCATTCGCCATTCCCTTTCGATTCTTAGGAGCATTTTCTGTCGCCCATGCCTGCAAAGCCGGCTGAATAGTACCGAACCCGAATCCATAAAGAACGGCAGCTAAATAAAGGGTCCAACTATTAGGAAGCCACGAGAGCAAAATCATGGCCGATATTATGAGAGCAGTTCCCGGAATAAAAACAGCTTTATGCCCTTTTTTATCATATAACCTGCCTGCAAAAGTTCTCGTCGCCATAAGTGACAAAGCATAAATGAGAAAATACCATTGAATTCCGGTGACTCCTTTTTGGGCTGAATAAAGAGGGAGAAAAGTCGCAATCCCTCCAAACGTGACAGTGATAAAAAATAAAAGGAGCGACGGCTTCAATGCTGTTTTTTCGTAAAAATCCCATTTTAAGCGAACCGGATCGTTTTTTTCTGGCTCCACTTTTTTATATCGTATCTGTGTGGAGAAAAGCATAGCGGCCAATGCAAGACCCGTACAGATAAGAAACAGTTCTTCAAATGTCAGAACCTTTGTCAAGGCAAGTCCCAATGATGGTCCGATCGCAAGCGCCAAGTTTCCTGATAATCCGAAATATCCCATTCCTTCTCCGCGTCTATGCGGTGGAATAATATCGGTCGCGATGGTACCCGAAGCTGTGGTGGAATAGGCCCACCCGATGCCTTGAATGACTCTCATCATAAATAAAAAAAGAATGCTCGTGGCCAAAGCGTACGATCCAAGAGAAAAAGTAAATATGGCTAATCCTAACAGATAGACAAAACGCCTTCCTCTAGTTTCCAGAACATGACCAGCGATTGGACGTATCAACAAAGCTGAGAAAGTAAAAATCCCCACTACCAGTCCAATCAATTGATCATTCCCACCTAAATGTTTTACAAACAGGGGTATGGTGGGCAATGTCATTTGAAAGCTGAGAAAAACAAAAAAATTAGAGACACAAATGAGTACGAAATCACGTGTCCATATTTTTTCATTCTCTTTCTCTAGTTGTATTTCTCCAATTTTTGACTGATGATTTTTCATGAACGTCTCCTTTCCTTTTAGAGTCATTGACTATTTTACTAAAAAATCATGGCCAGTTTCCATTCAGAGGATTGGAAAAGCTTGATTTCTTAGTCATAAGTATACCGACTAGATTTCTAACGGTTTCTTGCAATCTAAAAAGTCCCTCTTTTTTCATGGTTGATTTATTTTGTTCAAAAGCCACGAAAAAATATAAAAACACAAATGACGATGACAGAGCACTCCAAGCCATCTTATTGAACGACTATTTTCTTGTGTAAAACCAGTCTGTCTATTAATTTTACCATTGGGGATATAGCATTGTATCAATTTATGTTTTGCGATAGAACAATTGCATGTACTTCTTTAACACATGAAAAAGCTGACGATCTTTCACATCGTCAGCAAAATCTTACTAGTCCGCTTTCTGAACCTCTACAAATGTAGAAAAAAAGCAAGCTCCTCCTCCCATGTCTGCTAATTGCTGTGATGTTAAAACATTGACGGATTGGAATCCGGATTGTTCGTCATCCCACCAAAGTCCTTGAATAACAGCAGTTCCCTCCA
Source organism: Caryophanales bacterium (assembly GCA_014896555.1). Taxonomy (GTDB): domain Bacteria; phylum Bacillota; class Bacilli; order Bacillales; family DSM-4216; genus Bacillus_O. The sequence goes on from JADBKC010000085.1 coordinate 5,203, forward strand.
GACAATCTTCTGTGACGTTTGCGGACAATCGCAAGCGTCCCCTCACGTTGTATATAAAGACTATATCGTCCGTTTTGATTCCGCGTTCTTTTGCATCCTTTGGATGAATTTGTAGCCGCGGCTTTCCTTCTAGTTTTTTTAATGCAGCAATGTTTCCGAAAGTGGAATTTAAAAATTGATGATTTGGTCCGGAAATCAGCATAAGAGGGAATTCTTTCTCCCTTTGAATAGATTTAAATACAGGGACAGGAGGCAACCCCTCTTTTTTCATTCTTTCCGAGTACAATTCCACTTTTTGCGAAGGAGTGGGTATGTGCTGAGGAAAAGTATTGTTTTTAGAATCCATTTTGACATAGCCCATTTTCTTTAATTCCTCGTAATTGACGCCGATATCTTCCACAATTTCTTTCATCATGTCTTCTTCTGTGATACGAAATGCCTCATCATCAAATCCCATATGCTCCGCAAGTTCCTTAAACAAGGTAAAATTCGATTTCGCTTCCCCTTGAGGAGGAATGACAGGCTCATGAAGCTGCAAATAAAGATGCCAGTAGGATTTATATAAGTCCCCATTTTCGAAATGGGTGGTCGCAGGAAGAACGATATCCGCATAGCGGCAAGTATCCGTAAGAAATTGATCATGAACAACGGTAAATAAATCGTCCCTCAAAAGTCCCGCTCTGACCTTTTGCTGATCAGGTGTCACTTGCGCCGGATTACTGTTATATACAAACAACACTTTAATCGGGCGACACTGATCAAGCAAAGCATTTCCTAGCTGATTCATGTTGATGGTATAGGCACGAGGATTTTGATGGAGATCAGGGCGCTGGATTTTGTAGTGACAAAAAGGAAAAAATCCACTGTTTCCTTTTAGAGCCCCTCCTCCAGGAACTCCCCACTGTCCTGTTAAAGCTGGCAAACACGTAATCGCTCGAACGGCCATTCCACCATTTTCATGGTGCTGTAAACCATTGCCAATTCTAATAAAAGAGGGGGCAGTTTGTCCGTATAATCTGGCCAATGAAAGAATCTCTTCCTCCGAAAGGCCTGTCCATTTTGCAGTGACAGAAGGAGTATAAGCAGAAGCCTCCTTTTTTAATTCTTCAAACCCGACTGTATAGTTTTGAATAAAATCTGAATCAATCAAGTTTTCTTGAATCAGTACATGCATTATTCCTAGCGCCAGCGCTGCATCCGTACCGGGACGGATTTGCAAAAACCAATCAGCCCATTTCGAAGTACGGTTGCGATGCGTATCGATGACAACGATTTTCGCTCCATGTTTTCTCGCTTCATTGGCATAGAGGACTTGATGCAAATTCGTGCTCACGGCATTGCAGCCCCAAACCAAAATGAGCTTAGAATGAATCGATTCTTCGGGATCTATACCTTTATTCGCTCCCATTGTGTATCGAAATCCTTGCGCCCCGGCCGAATTGCAAATCGTCCGCTCCAAAAAACTGGCGCCTAATTTATGAAAAAACCGTCGATCCATCCCTTCACTGTTTAAAATCCCCATATTTCCATAAAAGCTATACGGTAAAATAGCTTCACTGCCATAATGTTGGATCACCTGCTGAAATTGTGCAACGATCTCATCATAAGCTTCCTCCCAAGAAATCCTTTGAAAGGCCATCGTTCCTTTTTTTCCTGTTCGTTTTAGCGGGTAAAGAACACGCTCTTCGTGATAGGTTCTTTCCGGGAATTTTCGAGCTTTATGGCAAATGACCCCTTTTGTCACGGGATGATCTTTGTTCCCCTCCACTTTTACGATTCTTCCATTACGTTTTTCCACCATCAAACTGCATGTATCCGGACAATCAAGCGGACAAACGGATCGGACCATTGTCACATGTTCTTTCAATTCTATCTCCTCCAAAGATGTAAGCTTAATAGTGATTGTATCAAATGTGATATTTTATGTTCACTTTATTTATATAAAAGTTTACTTATCTAATTTCATTGTGGAAATCACCATACATCAAAGAAGACTGAACGCATGAGAAGATCTTTACACTAATCGCTTTTCAATGGAAAACTATCATTATAAATCTTAATTAAGAAAAAACGATAGTCGATGATCCAATTTCTTCCCTTCATTTAACTCAAATAAGCAGATCAATTCTAAATTTCCTTATCATAAATAAATCATTAAAAAAGGCCCTTGAATATGACCAAGAGCCCGCGCCTTTTAAAAATTGACAGATCGTTTTTTTCTCTTTCGAATGGAAAGTTTGTATTTTTCCCTCTGTTCATTCCATTGGTCCCATTTCTCTTGCTCTTCCATTTGTTTAAAATATTTAGCCATATAAAACGGTACAATCAAAAATATGATGTAAACGCTTCCAATCATAAATTGAAAAATGGACAGCATATGATCACTAAAAAATTCCAACATTCTATACGCCTCCTTTTCTAATGGTATCTTATGAAATTTTTGTCTATTTTATGAATTTTATTTGTCTATTTCGTTACAAAATAAAAAAATCCTGCATAAGTCTTGTGTTTTTTATTGAAAATTTTGAATATTCTTATAAAAAATAGAATGTTCCTCAACCCTAATTATTTCTTATTAAAAGATCATTGCTGCTGTCTTCTTTCAAAAGAAGTCTCGGTCTTTCTGTTTTCATGCTTTTTGACATTATCTATACTGTTTCGCCTCCTCTTCTATTATGATTGGTCAATGTTTTTTACAAACTCCCTCTCCCTCCATTCATTCACAGCCTGTTGAACGTGAAACTAAAGGGAAGATTCCACAATTTTCCATATTAACAAGAAAACATTCCAAGGCTTGAGTTATACAAGTCTTTCTTTTTGAATAGAATCTTACGAGCAAAGAACTTGGAGGGCAGGCTTATGAGTATCAGTTTGTTTATTAGTTATCTCCTTTTAGGATTATCGCTTGCGGCGCCGATCGGACCGATTAATGCCGCTCAACTAGATAAGGGAATCAAAAACGGTTTCATCCACGCTTGGCTTGTCGGCGTCGGTGCTTTAATTGCAGACGCCTTTTATATGATGCTTGTTTATTTTGGCTTTGTCCGTTTTCTTGACGCTCCTTTCATCCAAGCATTTCTTTGGCTGTTCGGATTTTTTATACTTGTATACACTGGCGTTGAAAGTCTTTTAACGGCCGGGAAAATTTCGATGAATGTTCAACGAAGCAGTGAGCCGCTTTTTAAAACGTTTATTTCTGGTTTTTTTATGTCTTTATCCAATCCGTTAACCATTTTATTTTGGATTGGGATTTACGGTTCGGTGCTGGCAAAAACGGCGACTACTTACGGAAAAGAGCAATTGGTCTTATTGAGCGGAACGATCTTCATAGGGATTTTTTTATGGGATATTACGATGGCGTTTGTCGCTAGCAGTTTTCGAAAGCTTTTATCAACCAACTTTTTGTTTTTGACTTCTTTTCTATCCGGACTGTCGCTTGTCGGTTTTGGCTTTTATTTCGGTTTTCAAGGTATTATGACTGTAATCGCTCATTAAACAGGCGCTGGTTTTTCTTCCTTTTTCCAATTGGATCGCATTTTCAGCACTACAAGGGCAATAATTCCGACAGACAATAAGCTGCCGAAAAACCCAAATCGGCTCGTTTCTTCCAATAAAGTACCGCTAACCGCCAGGACGATCAGTACCATCCCTATCCATCCCTTTGTTTTGCCCCATGTGCTTAATTCGATGATACGCCTTGATGAGAGGAGAATAAAAAACCAATTATACAAAAGCATTAAACCAGCGGCAGTTGTAATATATTCATACACTTTATTCGGCATCGCGAGTGCCAATATAACGGAAGCTGCCATTCCCGCTGTCGTCAAGGCAAGCGCCTTTATAGGAACTTTTAATTTCCATTTTCCTTTTTTCGCTAATGAGGCGGGGGCATCTCCATCCTGTGCTAATGTAACAAGCATAGACGTAACCGAAAACAAGGAAGCGCACATCGTGGAAAAACCAGCGATTATTAATGCTCCGTTAAAAATATGTGGGAAAAACGGCAGGTGATAGTCATTTAAAGCGATGACAAAGGGACTTTCCTTTGAATTAAAAGCTCTCCAAGAATCCATCATGACTACCAAACCGAGCGAAATACAGTATATCAGTGCCAGCAATAGAAGCATGAAGCTTCCGGATTTCGGAGCATCTTCTTTTTTCCGCAATCGAATGGCCAGTATTCCCATAATTTCAATGCCGCCAAATGAATAAAAAGCGTAAATAAGAGAAGCCCAAAGTCCCATCACTCCATTTGGAAATAATTGTTGGATGGTCATTGGAAATCGAAAACCTTTTCCTTCATCTAAAACCCCACATAATGCAAGAAAAGCAATCACAATAAACATGAAAATGGCGGAAACCTTCATAACAGCAAAAACATTTTCTAGTCTGTCAAAGCCTTTTGTTCCCATTAATACAACTATGATCCCAAAAACGGCATAACAAGCTGCAAACACCCATAATGGGACGTTTGGAAACCAGAAACGCGAAAATATTGATAAAGCTGTCATTTGGCTGCCCATAATTAACATTTCCGAACACCAGTAAACCCATCCTGTGGAAAATCCTGCCCAGCGTCCATACGCTTTTTTGGCATAAGATCGAAAAGAGCCTTTTTGCGGATCGTCTTTTGTCATCTTCGCTAACGCATCAAAAACAACATAAGTAGCAAATGCCGCCAATACATATGAAATGATTACTGATGGTCCGGCATTGTGGATGGCAAGACCAGATCCAAGGAAATAACCGGTACCGATTATGCAGCCAACTCCAATTAAGGATAACTGCCACCATTCAAGCTGTCCCTCCTTAGAAGAACTTTTGTTTTCTTCCATATTTATGCACTCCCCTCACTTCATTTCCTTTTATATTGTTCATTCACAAAAGCGATTTATTCTGTCATTTGCAGGCACGATTCATTTGTCTCCCTTTAGCCTTTCCAATTGGTCGTCATAAACAAAATGTGGTATAAAAAGAGGGGAATTTCATATGGAGTAAAACAATGTTGATTCGTAAACACCCTATTAATTGAAAGAGGTGCAATGATGGATGAAAGCTGCTTTTATCTCTGATATTCATGGAAATGTATTCGCACTCGAAGCAGTTCTGGACGATATTGCCAAAAAACAGATCGATCAAATATTTTTACTGGGCGATCTTTGCTTTCGAGGACCAAATCCAAAACAAGCTTTAGATCTCATTCGTTCCTTGAATGCTAATGTGATCAAAGGAAATGCTGACGAATGGGTAGTACGCGGCATTCATAAAGGAGAAGTGCCGGATGAGGTGCTGGATGTGATGAGAAAGGAACGAGAATGGACTGTCGCTCATTTAGATGCGATGGATATCGATTATTTGCAAAACCTTCCTGAAACTCTCCACCTCGACTTGAACGGAACGGATATCCTTGCGTTCCATGCGACTCCAAACAGCTTATTTGACATTATTCGTCCTGACACCGATGATTTTCATCTGGAAAAAGGGCTAATGGCCGGAAACGACGCCCATCTTTTTATTTACGGTCATATTCATTTACCTTATATCCGCTTCTTGAACGGCAAAGCGGTCTTGAATATTGGAAGTGTCGGGTTGCCGTTCGACGGTCAAGCGAAAGCTTCTTACGGTATAGTAGCAGCAGAAAATGGAAATGTACAGGTGTCCATTGAACGAGTAAACTATGATATCGAAAAAACAGTACAGCAATATTTGGAAAGCGACTATCCAAATAACGCGATGGTTGATGTTGTGCGAAACGGACGGTTGTAAAAGAAATTTTGGATCCAAGAAGTTTTGCCTCTCCCGACGGATAGTTAGCCATATGCTGGGAATGGCTTTTTTGCATTTTTCTTGAATGAGCACGATTCATCATAAGTAAAAAAAGTCGGAAAGGAAAGGAGCTGATCTTCGAGATCAACCCCTTTTCCAATCACTTATTTTCACATTTCACGTGCTTCTATTTGAAAACGACACAATCCCATGATTGTTACCATATTGTTCTACTAACTCCTCGATTTGGTCAACATCTGGATATTTCCCTGAAATATCAAATGGAATTTCATCGGGATATTTTCCGTTTTGGTATACATGTACAGCACCTTTTTGATAGGTCACGCTGAACTCTGGCACAAACCTATATCCATTCCGTTCAATTGCTCCCATTTAATTCCTCCTATTTCATTTTGATTCTCTTAGAAATCCAATGCCCCCTGCATCAAACATAAGACGAATAGATGAATTTTCCCGTTGTTCTTCATTTCTCCCTCAGCTTTTTCTCTCTTGTTCACCGAATTCTCCTTATCCAATTTCTTTGAGGACCATTGAGCAATAAGAAAGTAGTAAAAACGGGGA
>JADBKC010000086.1 GCA_014896555.1 Caryophanales bacterium
GACGGAATGGTAGAAAGTGCTCTGCACCATATTCGCATTTTAGAAGACCTCGACTTTCACGATATTATCGTGTCTTTAAAAGCTTCCGATGTAAACTTAGCGATTGAAGCGTATGAAAAGGCTGCAAGAACGTTTGATTATCCGCTTCACTTAGGAATTACGGAATCGGGTACGCTTTTTGCCGGCACCGTCAAAAGCGCAGCCGGCTTGGGGGCCATTCTTAGCAAAGGAATCGGAAATACTTTGCGTGTTTCATTAAGTGCCGATCCAGTCGAGGAAGTAAAGGTTGCCCGTGAATTATTAAAAGTATTTGGTCTTTCTTCCAATGCGGCGACATTGATTTCCTGCCCGACATGCGGCCGAATTGAAATTGATTTAATCAGCATTGCGAACGAAATCGAGGAGTATATCCAAAAAATTAAAGCTCCAATTAAAGTAGCCGTCCTTGGATGCGCCGTCAACGGGCCTGGTGAAGCAAGAGAAGCAGATATAGGCATCGCAGGAGCACGCGGTGAAGGACTGTTATTCCGAAAAGGGAAAATCGTTAGAAAAGTACCTGAAGAAACAATGGTTGAAGAGTTGAAAAAAGAAATTGATGCCATTGCGGAGGAATATTATCAAAAACAAGAACAAAATGCATAAAAGAGGCCGGCAAAAGCCAGCCTCTTTTTTCTGTGAAAAGATTCTCTAAAAAAATGGAAGGACAAAAAGTCCCATCACAACTGAAACAGCTCCAATGCCGATCGCCCATATTCCAAGCGACTCCGCCCCTCTTCTTCTGGCCATCAAACCGACGATGATGCCGGCTGCGCCAAATAAAATAGGCATCGTAAACAAAGAAATAATGGAAAGCACTAGCGCGGCGATGCCGATATAGTTTCCGGAGTTTTCCTCCTCGTCATCCCGTTTACGAACTGTATGATCCTCATGATCATCTAGTACAGGTGCGGCAATTTCTGCAGCCGTTTCCTCTTTATGATCTGTATTTTTATATTGGTTTTCTTCTATATCCTTTTTTTCTTCGTCCAATGCAATCCCCCGCTTTACATACGGAATGTGGATGCTCGTTTGAGGTTCCAACTAGCAGGAACAGTTATAATATTTCCAAATTGACATCTCATTACTAACGTGAATGGTTGGTACTTTTGCCAAAGAACTTGAAAGTAAGACATTTTATCCAACTTCATGTCCCCTGCCATTTTCATTCGAAATCCTTTTGTATCTAATGAAAATAAAGTATGTTACACTTTTAGTAACAACGGATTACCCACAAACGTTTGACAAAAGACGAATAAGCAGGATGAATCAAAGGAGCAGAGAGGAATGCAAAAAAAACGGTTTGGCATCGATATCGATGGTACAGTAACATCCCCTGATAGTTTAATTCCCTTTATCAACCAAGACTTCCAATTAAACGTTACATTAAAAGATATTACGAAATATGATTTAACAGAAGCATTAAATATCCCTGAAGACATTTTTTTAAAATGGTACATGGAAAAGGAACCGCTCATTTATAAACTTTCCCCGATTGCAAAAGGAGCAAAAGAAGTATTAACGGAATGGAAAAACCGTTTTCAGCTGTTCTTTATCAGCGCAAGAGGCAAACATGCGTTCGATATTACAAAAAAATGGTTTGATGAGAACAACATCCTCTATGATCACATCGAATTGATCGGGACACACCATAAAATTGAAGCCGCCAAAAAACATAAAGTGGAGATATTTTTTGAGGATAAGCACGACAATGCTGTTTCGATCCATGAAGAATTGAATATACCTGTTGTTTTGTTCAATACCCCTTACAACCAAGAACCGGTCCCTAAAGGAGTGATAAGGGTCAACTCATGGATAGAAGCAAATGATGTTGTAAAAAGATTATTTTAACCGATGACCTAAGATGGAACTCCGCTAAAAGGTAACGGCGAAGAATAAGGTTAAACGCCTTATTTTCCGCCGTTTTTACATTCTGGACATGTACCATACACTTCAAATTTATGATCTGCGATTTCATATCCGTCCAAATTTTCTTGTATCGAATTCATCGGGCAAATATGAATTTCTTTTGTTTTTCCGCAAGAAAGACAAATAAAATGGTGATGATGCTCAACAGCAGAACAAGAAAACCGAAAAAGTTTTTCTCCGTTCAGTTCCGTATCTTCTAATATTCCGATTTTGACAAATAACGCCAAGTTGCGATAAATCGTATCAAAGCTGACTCCCGGATAACGGGTTTTCATCATTTCCAATACTTCTTTAGCAGATAAGTACTTATCGTGCTTCGCAAAAAGAGCAAGCAGGTCTTCCCGTTTATCTGTATGTTTAAACCCTTTTTCTTTTAAAATGGTAATGGCTTCTGTTACTTCCATCCATTGCACCCCCACTGTATCATTTTTCTCCACGATTCTCTGTCTTTTATGCTCACAAGCTGATGAACAGTAAACGTTGTACCGATATCTTTCGGATAAAAGCTCTTTTGTATGGACAATGGAATATTTTCCAGTACATTTTCAAACTCATATTGATTACGAATGTATTGGATTTCCATCATCGCTTCCGAAGCTATTTTCATTCTCATTTTTCAGAATAATTTCGATTTAAAGATAAAGGAAGTATACATGAAAAGCGCCAAGAAGTAAACGAAAATGAAATCTCTCCCCTTTCCATCCCCTTTTATAGTCACCATTTCAAAGTTGACGCATATAGTGAATGAGGGAGTGATGGGCGTTGAAATTTTTTCAGACGATGATCAATCATAAAATAAGTACCATGACGGGAACAGAACTTTATAAATGGGGAAAGAAGTTCAAGATTTCGATCACAAAAGAACAAGCAGACGCTATTGCGGCGCACTTGCGCAGAAAAAAAATCGACCTGTTTGACGACAAAGAGCGGACTCAGCTAATCAAGGAGATCGCAAAAATCATCGGACCGAAAAAAGCGAAAGAAATCAATGAGCTGTTTATGTTGTTTATGAACTCAGAATGATGATGCTTAATAACCAAAGACAAAGGGCGAAAAACTCCAAACCCTTTCCTTTTTGTTTCCTGCGTACCGGCATATCGGAAAGGGCTTTGGAATGCTCTATTCTTTGATTAGCTTTCTGCAATTTTTTGCAGAAGATTCTCATCAAACTTTTGGTTGCGAATCATTTCGATCTCAAATTTATACGGTGGTTTTTTGTTTTTCTTATCTTCCCCTACATACGGCGTTTCCAAGATTTTCGGCACATCTTCCAATTGAGGATGATAAAGAATGTAATGAAGAGCTTTGAAGCCAATATGGCCAAAGCCAATATTTTCATGGCGGTCTTTACGGGAACCTCTTTCATTTTTGCTGTCGTTCACATGCAGCACCAAACGATCAATGCCGATGATTCGATCAAATTCTTCAAGCACTCCATCGATGTCTTCGACAATCGGATATCCTGCATCGTGCGTGTGGCACGTATCAAAGCATATGGAAAGCTTGTCATTATGAACCACACCGTCGATAATCATTGCTAGTTCTTCAAATGTCCTTCCGCATTCCGAACCTTTTCCAGCCATTGTTTCTAACGCAATTTGTACATTTTGATCACGAGTCAATACTTCGTTCAATCCTTCAATAATTTTTTTGATGCCAATTTCCGGACCTTCACCGACATGGGCGCCGGGATGGAGAACGATTTGTTTAGCCCCGATCGCTTCTGTTCTTTCCATTTCACTGCGCAAAAAATCAACACCTAATCGAAACGTATCCGCATTTTTAGCATTGCCGATATTAATAATATAAGGTGCATGGACAATCATTTCGGTAATTCCATGTTCCTCCATATGTTTGCGGCCCGCTTCTATATTTAAATCTTCTATTTTCTTACGCCTCGTATTTTGCGGTGCACCGGTATAAATCATAAACGTGTTCGCCCCATAGGATACAGCTTCTTCGCTCGCTGCTAGAAGCATTTTTTTCCCACTCATTGATACATGAGATCCTATTTTCAACATCGTGTTTCAGCTCCCTTTCCTTCATCCTTGAATAGCAGCGGATCGTGAAAATACAAGTTCATGGTCTTGCCTGCTAATTGTCTATGTCGAAAAAACGGTTTATTTCTTTTTGGCTTTCAGCCGCTTTTCTCGTCGCTTTAATTTTTCAATTTCCTGTCTTATTTTTTTCTTATAGCCCGGCTTCACTTTTTTAGGCTTGTGTACAAGGGCTTTCGCTTTTAATTCCGCTTCATCGGTCATCTTCTCCCGTTTTTTCCGTCTGTTCCGATCCGGAATTTCTACGATGGTGCCTTTTTGAATATCGCGATGCAAAAAGCGAATTCCCCTTTTCTCCAAGCGATTTAAAATATCTTCGTCGCTTGAGGAATAAATCGAAGCGCATATTCCCGAAAAGCCGGCTCGACCGGTCCTTCCCGAACGGTGGATATAAAAATCGAGATCTTGCGGCAATTCGTAATTAATGACATGGCTGACTCCTTCAATATCAATACCCCTAGCCGCCAAATCCGTGGCTACGATATATTGAAACTCAAGGTCGCGGATTTGTTTCATCATTTTCTTTCTTTCACGAGGGGTTAAATTGCCATGAATTCTTCCCGTTTTTACTCCTTTTCCTTCTAACGCATCCGCCACAACATCCGCCATTTGCTTCGTATTCGTAAAAACGAGCGCCAAATACGGGTTGAATGTCACGAGCAACTCGTAAAGCAAGTCGATTTTTTCCCGGCTTTTTATAGGGACTAGAATATGTTCGATTGTCTCTGCCGACACTTTTTTAGGCTGAACTTGAACATATTCTGGGTTTTCCATATATTTTTTTATAAAGGGCTTTAATTTTTCCGGAATGGTAGCAGAAAAAACAAGCATTTGCAAATCTTTGTCCATTCGGCTGGCAATTTGGTCCACTTCTATGATAAACCCCATATCTAACATTAAATCTGCTTCATCCACCACAAGAATTCGAGCTTTATGAACCGATAAAGCCTGCTCTTTGATCAAATCACGAATTCTTCCAGGCGTACCAACAACAAGATGCGGCTGCTTTTTTAACTTTTCCATATCTTTTTGTTTATCCGTTCCACCTATTAGGCAGCGAGCGGTGATCGTCTTCTCAGAAAACTTCGTGATCGATACTATTTCTTGGTGAATTTGGCTCGCTAATTCTCTTGTCGGCGCCGTTATGACGGCTTGCACTTCCTGTTTTTCTGGATCGATTTTTTCTAAAATCGGAAGCAAATAGGAGTGTGTTTTCCCTGTCCCCGTTTGTGACTGGCCGACTGCGCTCTCCCCTTTCAAGATCAAAGGGATCATTTTTTCCTGTATTTCTGTAGGTTCATAAAATCCTAATTCTTCAATTGCTTTATTTAAAAAAGGCTGAAATTCAAATTTCTTAAATTGATGGTTGATCATGTAAGCCACTCCTTGAAGGTCTTTTCCATTGCCACATTATATAATAATCACGCCAATAAATCATCTTTTCTTTTCCTTTCATTTCTATTTTTCGGATGACAAGCTGCTTGTTTTTCCTCACCGTCCACATCCTTCCCGTACAATGTGTAAAAATTCCGTTCCTATCTCTTATTTTTTAACCAACAGCTCTTTTCCCATTTTTCGGCCTTCTATTGTCTCTTTGTGCTTTAGCCTTTTTTCCCTTATTCATGAGCATAGCGAGAATGGATTTGTATAGGAATGAAGAATTGACTCCTGGCAACACCCTGTTTGGCAAATATCAACCTGTTCATCGTTGGAAAAGAACTCGATGGCCGGTATGTTTCACTTTATATCTACCTTGCATATTGTATAAGAGAGTTTAATCGTATCAGAAAGGAGGAACGTACATGCCCCCTAGACAAATGCCCCCAGTACAAAGAGGAGGTTTCAGCCTTTTTCGCGGACCGCAGCCCATGCAGCCTTTTCAATCCTTTCCACCTTTCGCCGGTTCTCCCACGAGCAGGCCTGCCCGCGGCGGGGGATTGTTGTCGCGACTTTTTCATCGATCGGGACGAATGGGCAATGCCGCTGTTCACGGGATGACTGGTTTCGAACGCCCCGCTTCCTTAATCGGTCCGTCCCCTGTCCAAAACCTTGCTTCTCCCGGAACACTGAATCAATTTTTAGCGAACACCCAGCAAGTTTTAAATACAGCTCAGCAAATCGGTCCTATGATTCAGCAATACGGACCTATGATCCGAAACTTGCCGGCTATGTGGAGACTTTACAAAGGATTTAAAAACGCTTCCGCTGAGGAAGATGCAGAATCGGATTCGGAATCACTGGATCAAGACAGTAATGAAAATGAAGAAAACCTAGAAGAAGAGGATGACAAAAAGAAAGAATCCACCTCTTCCCATCAGACAAAAAGACCCCGCAGCCAAAAAAGCAAAAAAGCAACGACCGCCAAAACAGAGAAACGAACCGGCGAATCCGTTCCAAAACTTTATATATAACAGAGGGTATCTCTATTTTACATTAGGTGATCAAAACAATCTTTCTTTGTCTTCTTGTGCATCCTCCTATATAATAAAAACAGTAAAGTTCCGAATTTATTTACGTACAGGGGGATTCAATATATGGAAGTCATTAAAATATCACCCCGCGGCTATTGTTACGGCGTTGTAGACGCTATGGTCATCGCCCGTAATGCCGCTTTAGATAAAACCCTTCCCCGCCCTATTTATATATTAGGCATGATCGTTCATAATCAGCATGTCACAGAAGCGTTTGAAAAAGAAGGGATTATTACATTAGATGGAAAAAACCGCAAAGAAATTTTGCAAAAAGTCGATAAAGGAACGGTTATATTTACCGCTCATGGCGTCTCGCCTGAAGTCAGAAAGCTGGCAAAAGAAAAAGGACTGGTTACCATTGACGCTACCTGTCCGGATGTCACAAAAACTCATGAATTAATCCGCGAAAAAAAAGAGCAAGGGTATGATGTCATCTATATTGGCAAAAAAGGTCATCCCGAACCGGAAGGGGCCGTCGGGGTCGCACCCGATATTGTGCATTTAGTGGAAACACCGGAAGATGTCGACAATCTGTCTATCCAAAACGATAAAATCATCGTGACCAATCAAACGACCATGAGCCTATGGGATGTCGCTCACATTATGAACAAAGTGAAAGAAAAATATCCGCAAGCGGAAACTCATAAAGAAATATGCCTTGCCACTCAAGTGCGCCAAGAAGCGGTTGCTGAACAAGCAAAAGAAGCCGATGTGCTGATTGTAGTCGGAGACCCGAAGAGCAACAATTCCAACCGTCTTGCACAAGTGTCAGAAGAAATTGCGAGAACAAAAGCTTATCGTGTTTCCGATATTACCGAAATTGAAATCGATTGGATAAAAGACGTGGAAAAAGTAGCCGTTACCGCAGGAGCCTCCACACCGACACCGATCGTAAGAGAAGTAATTGAATTTTTGGAAGCCTTTGATCCAAATGACGAAACGACATGGATTCGCAAAAAAAAAGTTCCGCTTGAAAAAATCTTGCCTAAAATTAAACATCCAAAAAAACCGGCAAAAGGCTGACTCACAAGCCTTGGCCGGTTTTTATATCCTCCAAAACGGGCATCGTCAACGGATAAAGACCAATAAGCAAATTTCTTTATCGGAGAGGAAAACTCCGCTAGCGTATTATAAAAACTGAAACGGATCCGTATTGACTTTCGAAGGAATAAACTCTACGTCCGCCCCTTTTTCAGCAGAAATGGCTGATAATATTTTGGCCACTCCTGTTTTCATCACTTTTTCCACGTTATGGCCTGGGTCGACTATATTTAAACCAGCCGTCATGGCATCATGGGCGGTGTGATAATACATGTCCCCTGTTACATATACATCCGCGCCTTTAAATACAGCTGATTGATAATATTTGTTGCCGTCGCCGCCAAGAACGGCTACTTTTCTCACTTTGCTCTCCAATTTCCCTACGACTCTTACTCCTTCTACTTCCAGCTTGGATTTCACAAAATGAGCAAATTCTTCAAGCGTCATTTCCTGCTTTAGTTTGCCAATTCTCCCTAATCCGAGAATTTCTCCTTTATTTTCTAACGGATAAAGATCATAAGCCACTTCTTCATATGGATGTGCTTTCAGCATCGCCGTCAAAATCTTTTTCTCCAGCCGTTTTGGATAAATCGTTTCAATTCTTATTTCTTGTACTTCTTCGAGTTTTCCCTTTTCGCCAATATAAGGATTCGCATGATTTCCCGGAAGAAATCTTCCTGTTCCTCTTACGGAAAAAGAACAATGACTGTACTCGCCAATAAAACCAGCTCCGGCATTTCCAATCGCTTTTCGGACTTCTTCCGCATGGTCGACAGGTACATATACAGCCAACTTGTTCAATTGCTCTTCAATGGTCGGGACGAGCACTTCCGTTTCTTCCAGCTCTAAACATTCCGCCAATAAATCATTGACTCCACCGGGAGCAATGTCAAGATTAGTATGAGCAGCATAGACGGCGATATCGTTTTTGATTAATTTTTCCATTAATCTTCCGCCCGGTTCATCCGTACGTATCGCTTTTAATGGACGGAAAAGGGGCGGATGGTGAGCAATAATTAATTGAACGTTTTGCTCAATGGCTTCATCGACTACTTCCTCTAGCACATCCAGAGTAATCAGCACCCGTTTCACCGGCTGATTCAGCCTTCCCACTTGGAGACCGATTTTATCGCCTTCCATCGCGTAAGATTTAGGAGCAAAACGTTCAAACCATTGGATCACTTCATGTCCATTGACCATAATCAAGGCCCTTTTTCTGCTTCCGTTTATTTCTTATCTCGATTCGCCTTCACTTATCTGGTGATTCCGCTTTGTTAATTGTTTCAGAATGTTTCCCACTGTATTCGCGCTTCCATTTTTGAGCATCATTTTTCTTTTTTTTAACAATATCGGCCATTAAAATGCCTGTTTCAACTGATCATAAGGGCGGTACGGATCCCCTTTTTCGGCGACTATCATTTCATATATTTTTGCATCTTCTTCCAGAATTCGTTCGTCTATAATTTCCCAGCCATTGTTTAGCAGCCATTTTCGGACTTGTCCAGATCCGACGTTCGGCTGAAGAATAAGCCGGCTTACTCCCGGGAGCTTTTCTTTTCCCGCTTCTAAAATGGAGGCGATTAAACTGCCACCCATTCCGGCAATGACGATGCAATCAACTTCTCCTTTTGCTACCACTTCCAGTCCGTCTCCTTTACGGACGTCAATCAAATGTTCCAGCTGGGCTGACTGTACTTGCTTCTTGGCTGATTGAAAAGGACCTTCTGCAATTTCCCCGGCGACAGCCGCTTTTGCAAACCCTTTTTTTACAGCGTAGCAAGGCAAATAAGCGTGGTCAGAGCCGATATCAGCCACTATTGAATGTTTCGGTATGTATTCTGCCACAGCTTCCAAACGCTTCGATAATTGATGGATATTCATGTTTTCACCACTTAGCCATTTTTGTTTCTTATTCTATTTTAAACGGAATGTTGACACAAAAAAAGTTCTTTGCGTCGATTAGCAAAGAACTTTGATGCCGCTATTTTAATTTCATCAGCCAGTCTGCCATCTGGTCAGCATGGTCAGCAGAAACGAGTCCTGAAGGCATAGCGCCTTTTCCGTTCTGAATGATATTTTTAATTTGATCTTTTGACAATTTCTTGCCGACCCCTTTTAGAGAAGGCCCTACACCACCTTCATAATTTTCCCCATGACAGCCAGCGCATGTTTGTTTAAAGAAACCTTCGGGATCAAACGTCTCAGCTGTCTGTTCCGTTTTTTCGCCGCCGCCTTTTTTTTCTTTTGCCGCCTGTTCACTGTCATTTAGACCTTTTAACGATAAAAAAAATACTAGGCCGATTCCAAATACCATAATCAACAAAAACGGAATAATCGGATTTCGATTCATGCCATCCCCTCCTTTATGTATGCGATTTCAATTTCCACAGTACAAACACCTTTTATTTTACTTCAAAATTTGGAAGAGGAAAAGTCCCTAATTGCTAATTTTTTCCCATTATAGATTTTAAAAGAAAGAATGGATCTATATTTTTTCATTTATAGGCTCAAAATATTCAGACGCAAGCGACGCCCCTCAAAAATGCAGCAGTATGAAAACAAAGGTTATGATCATTCCCGCAATCCCTGAAATGGTAAAATAGAGTAATTTTTTTGTTTTTCCAACCAATATCCATAAAAGGCAATTCATCAAAATAATCAAATACAGGCTGGAAGAATTTCCCGACAAAATCTTATCATTGATTTGAATTGTGAAAAATAAAAAAATGAGCGCTGCGGATAGAAAAAATAACTGGACAAAAAGCCCTTTTCGTCCAAAATAAACACCCGCTCCTATCAACAAAACGACAAAAATTGTCAAAATCGCCATTTGCAATATGAAAGGCATTTCAGTAAAATAAAGGACAAATAATGAAATTGGAATGAACAGCAACAATATGGTTTGCAGAATTCGATACAATCGATGGAGCCGTGGCAAATGAGCGGCCGAAGTCAGTTCCTCTCCTTCACTATATAGTGTTAGCAAATAATCGCAATATTTTTCAGGCAGCATTTTGTTTTGCTTCCAAAATATGATTTCTTTGATAATGATTTGCTTTCGCTTATCCATATTCAACCCACTTTCCATTGCAATATAGGCACAGATTTTCAATGCCGTTCAGAT
Organism: Caryophanales bacterium; assembly: GCA_014896555.1. Taxonomy (GTDB): domain Bacteria; phylum Bacillota; class Bacilli; order Bacillales; family DSM-4216; genus Bacillus_O. The sequence continues at coordinate 10,659 of JADBKC010000086.1, forward strand.
TCACAATGATTCGTTTTTCTTCGATAAAAAAAAGTTTACTTCAAAAGAAGTAAACTTTAAAGGCAAAATGAAATTATTCTAAAAAGTCTTTTAATCTTTTGCTTCGGCTTGGGTGGCGAAGTTTGCGTAATGCTTTCGCTTCAATTTGGCGAATGCGTTCCCTAGTAACGCCAAATACTTTCCCGACTTCTTCCAATGTACGGGTTCTGCCGTCATCCAGACCAAAGCGCAGACGCAGGACATTTTCTTCACGGTCTGTTAAAGTGTCGAGAACATCTTCCAGCTGTTCTTTCAAAAGCTCATAGGCTGCGTGCTCTGACGGTGAAGTCGCTTCATGGTCTTCGATGAAATCACCTAAATGAGAATCATCTTCTTCCCCGATCGGTGTTTCAAGCGAAACAGGCTCTTGAGCAATTTTCAAGATTTCTCGAACTTTTTCAGGAGATAAATCCATTTCTTCTCCGATTTCTTCTGGAGTCGGTTCGCGTCCTAAATCTTGAAGCAATTGCCGTTGAACTCGAATCAGCTTGTTAATCGTTTCAACCATATGAACCGGAATCCGAATGGTTCTTGCTTGGTCCGCAATAGCGCGAGTAATCGCTTGACGAATCCACCATGTAGCATAGGTGCTGAATTTATAGCCTTTGTCTGGATCGAACTTTTCGACGGCACGGAGCAATCCGGTGTTACCTTCTTGGATAAGGTCGAGCAAGTCGAGTCCACGGCCAACGTAACGCTTAGCAATCGACACCACGAGACGCATGTTTGCTTCGGCCATTTGGTCTTTAGCTTTGCGGTCACCTGCAACAACGCGTTGCGCG
>JADBKC010000087.1 GCA_014896555.1 Caryophanales bacterium
CAAAATAGCGCTCTGAAAATTTGGCCAGCCCTTCAATCAGCGTATCAAGAGAGCCTCTTTCCAATAAAATTTTCAACCTCCCCAAATTATAGAGCGTCTCTTGGCGAACCTTATTTCACAATTAAGTTCTTGTTCTGTAGTAGGGTGGTGTCAAACTTAAGTCAAAATAATTATAAAAACTTTATATTGAAAAGGTAGTATGAAGTTGGAAATGATTGATGGAAGTATCGAAAAAAATTGGGTGAATCCGTAAATGGTAAAATTGCAGTAATTTTCCGGATTCCCCTTAATACAAAGGAACAGAACATATGGATTTTAAGACAGATCTGAGCTTTTTTAAATATGACTGTAAAAATATCGGGTCGGCAACATTGATCAAAGATGATGCTGATCAAGGAAACAGGGCGTTTTCCGGGATAACTTATCAAGCCGCCGAGTCGTTAAAATTTAATTTTTTAACGTTGAAAGGAGAATAAAAATGTCAGAGTATTTTTTGGAAACGAAACAATTAACCAAAGCTTTCGGCAAACAGCTTGCCGTTGACCATGTATCAATCAAGGTCAAGGAAAACACGATTTACGGATTGCTTGGACCGAACGGAGCCGGGAAATCAACCATTTTAAAAATGTTAACGGGGCTTTTGCGGCCGACAAAAGGCGAAATTCTCTTTAATGGGCATCCGTGGAGCAGAAAAGATCTTAAGGAGATCGGCGCGCTTATTGAGTCACCGGCCCTTTACGGCAATTTAACGGCTTATGAAAATTTGCTGGTTCATGCAAAATTATTAAATCTTCCGGATTCAAGAATTAAAGAAGTGCTGAAAATCGTGGATTTGGAAAATACAGGGAAAAAGAAAGCCTCGCAGTTTTCCTTCGGGATGAAGCAACGATTGGGGATTGCCAAAGCACTTTTAAATGATTCGAAGCTTCTGATTCTCGATGAACCAACCAATGGACTGGACCCGCTTGGTATTCAAGAATTACGAAAACTTATCAGATCTTTCCCGAAACAAGGAATGACGGTCATTTTATCAAGTCATATTTTGCCGGAAGTAAAACAATTGGCCGATCACATTGGCATCATCCAAAACGGAAAACTTAAATATCAAGGAGAAATAGAGGAAGATCAAGATCTGGAAAAATTCTTTATTGATGTAGTCAGCGAATGATGAGGGAGGCTGTACATCATGCTGAATATGATACAATCTGAACGGTTAAAATATAAGCGGACTTTTGCGAAAAAACTTGTATATATTGCACCGTTTTTCTTTGTATTATACGCCATTATTACCATACCTACGATCCATTCCAAATATAATTATTTCGAATACACGGTATTTAATTGGTGGCCGTTAATATTTCTTCCTTTGGGGACGGCATTGATTGCGTCACTGGCCGCCATGCGAGAAAAAAAGTCAGGAAATGACAGAGCTTTACGTTGTCACGATATCAGCATTCCGCGAATGTGGTTCAGTAAAATCATTGTGATTGCCTATTATACATTGCTTTCATCCATTGAACTGATCATTTTGTTGATCCTGTTAAAATTATTTTTACCCAACAGCATTTCATCAGCTGCTGTCGTTGTAATGGCCAGTCTTACCATATGGATCACATCGTTGGCATACATCCCAATCGGGTTGTTTTTTGCTGAACGATTCGGAACCGTTATTTCCATCATTGTCAGTTTGATAGGGATTGTATTGGGCGTAGTCATGGCTCCGGAATCATACTGGATGTTTATTCCTTGGAGTTGGGGAATGAGATTGATGTCTCCGATCGTCGGTGTTCATCCGAACGGAGTACCGTTGAAAGAAGGGAATCCTTTGTTGGATCCTTCCGTTATTCCAATAGGCATTCTTGCCTCCATTGTTATTTTTGTTTTATTATCTCTTGTTACCGCGTTTTGGTTTTCGAGAAAAGAGGTGAACTGAATTGTCTTTTTTGAATGTTTTGTCATCCGAATGGCTAAAGACAAGGCGTACAACCATTAGGCTGATCGTGTTTGTGATGCCGATTATTTATCCAATTTTTATGTTATGGTATTTTTCCAGATACAATGATCCATCTTTATGGCAAGTGAAAATATATGGAGGATTTTTTGAGGTATTGAGCGTTTCGTTACCGATTATTATTTCTTTGCTTACCGGTTTGATCGCCGATCAAGAAGAAAAATCGGGAAGTTTCATGAATGTGTTGACTGGTCCTGTTTCAAGAGCGAAATTTTACTTTGGGAAACTTTCTTTGCTTATTTTTGCCGCCATTGCGGATATATTCTTGGCAACTTTCCTTATGTTGTTGGGGATGAGATATATTTTAAACGTAGAAAATGTGCATTACGATTTATTTTTGCAAGGAGCGCTTTTGTCCTTGGTCGGATCACTGATTCTTTTTTCCTTGCATTTGCTGATCAGTTTTGCATTCGGGATGGGTGCGTCTATTGCGATCGGTGGCGGAGGATTCCTTGTTTCAGCAATTATTGGGGCAACGGTTGTGGGCGATAATATTTGGCAATATATTCCGTGGGCTTGGACCGTTCGCCTTTCGCAAGTTCCTATGTTATTGATGCTTAAGGTCAAACATGCATTCGGAATGGAGTTGTCGGACTTGTATTTTCAAGAGTTGATGAAAGGGATCATACCCGCAAGTATATGTTTTATTTTCGTAACATTACTAGGTTTAGTTTGGTTTAATCGTTGGGAAGGGGGCAAGTCCTATGAATAAAGGAAAAAATACAGGGGAAGGAGGAGAATAGAAAAGTGAAAAATCCCATCCTGCTTATGGCTGTTGCTGGGGTAATTCTTTTGGGAGGCTGTTCCCTATTAAAAGATTTGAAACAAACCGCCTCCGAGAATATGGAGATTGATAAAAAGTTGCCGAAATATAAGTTGAATATGAAAAATTTTAAGGAAATCAGCTATGAGGGTAAAACCTATGTGATTCAAGAAGCGGAAGTTACGAAAAACGATTTGGATGAACCGATTGGAAAGGTTACGGAAACGATCACGATTAATGAAAATAATGAGATACTAAGCAAAAAAGAGCTTAAAAAAGTTGAAGTGATTCCAAAGGAAGAAGACGAGAAACGAATGCATTTAAACTATGGTTGGGTATACAGCATAAAAGATATAAGTCCGGATGAAGAAGTTGCGGTAGTTATTAACAATCAATTTCATGTAGCCAAAATGAAATAAAGTTCATAGATGGTATGTATTTGAAAAGTACTTTCCTCTTTGGAGGAGTGCTTTTTTCGAGAGCTTAAAATATTTTGTGTAAACATCAACAATTGTTGTATTGAAAATATTGAATAGTAGGGCATCGGATCATTCTAGCGTTTCCAAAACGGTTACTGAGGTAAATGCCGCTGCGGCCTTTCGGGTTAAGTGAACTTAGGTAAAAATCATCGGGATAGGATGTTTGGCCATAAAGCCGTCATTTTATGCCGATGTTTTTATTTATCAACAAAAATGGCGATTTCATTTATTAAAAATGAAATTAAATTTTACATACAACATTCCCTCTTTTAAAAAAATTTTAAAAATGCCGAAAGCGGTCGATAAAATAGATGACGATATTCATATAAATCATTGTTGGAAGGGGAAACACCTTAGATGAAAAAACAGTCATTAATATTTTTTGTACTTATTTTTTTTCTTACGACCGTCATAAGCGGGTGTGGAATACAAGAAGAAGATCCTTTAAAACACAAAACGAAGGTTGGCATCATGTTATCGGATGTCGGCTTGGGGGACCAGTCGTTTTCGGATGCAGCTTTTCGAGGATTAACGAAAGCAAGAGATGAATTGGGCATTGTATTTGATTATCGTGAGCTGCAAGATACGAAAACATATGAACAAGGATTGGAAGAACTTGTAAAAGAGAAAAACGATATTGTGATTGGTTTAGGATTTATGGTGAAAGAGGATTTGGAAAAAGTGGCCAAACAATATCCGAACCAAAAGTTTGTGCTGATTGATGCCGTATCGGATTTGCCCAATGTCACTTCGATTACGTTTAAAGAAGATGAAGGAAGTTATTTAGCGGGTGTGATTGCGGCAATGACGACCAAAACGAAAACAGTCGGTTTTATAGGGGGAGATAATGTTCCTCTTATTCAAAAGTTTGCGAGAGGTTTTGAAGAAGGGGTAAAGTCTGTTGATCCAAGCATTAAAATATTGACGAAATATGCCGGTAGCTTTGGCGATGATAAGCTAGGTGCCAAGATCGCGAAAGAAATGATTGCGAACCATAGCGACGTGCTCTATGCAGCAGCCGGATTTACGGGTGTCGGCGTTTTGAAAGAAGCCGAAAGAAACCACGTCTATGCGATCGGTGTGGACAGCGACCAATACTTTTATGCAGAAAAAGCTGTTGTCACTTCGATGATGAAAAATGTGGATGTCGCGATATTTCATACCATTCAAGATTACAAGAAAAACAAAAAACTGCCTTCACATCCGATAGAATTAGGGTTAAAAGATAACGGTGTTGGTCTTGCCCCTATTCGAGTGATTCCATTTACGAATAAAGAGAAACAAGCGCTGGAGACAGCGAAAGAAAAGATTATAAACGGAGAAATTACTCTTCATCACAACTAGATTTGGAGGATATCATGACGATTCAAAAGAAGATATTGCTGAACTCATTGCTCATGTTAGCTCTTTCCATATTCATGATTGCATTCATCATTATTCGTATGTTATCCATACAAAGTTCGAATCAAGATTATATGAAAGTTTTATTGACAGTCCAAGAGTTAAGGGCCGAAACGAAAGCCACGATGCAAAGTTTAAATACTTTTGCTTACAACATGACAGAAGGAAACAAACAAGAGGCTGAAAAACAATTAGAATTGACGGATAAACTTTTTAAAAAAGCGGATGGATTGCTGAAGGAAAAAGAATCCAAACAAATTTTACAGAAAGCGCAAACGAAGTTTACGAACTTAAAATCTCAATCACTGGATGCTCTAAACGCTGAAAATGCTGCTGAAGTAAAACGGCAGTCGTTGAGAACACTAGGCATCACCAATGACTTATATATGTTGGATCTCTATACATCCAACCATTATGAATTTTTGCAGGCAACATTGAAGTCTAAAATCAATTTCGTAATCACGTTCGCTCTCGTCGGCAGTCTGATCCTCATCATCGTTGCGACTGTTGTTGTCGTGAGAATGGCAAACAGCATTACGACCCCTTTAAAGAAGTTGGCGAAAAACGCACAAGAAATTGCTTCAGGGAATCTTTTAGTCGCCCATGTTGAATACAAACATCATGATGAACTCGGGTTATTAAACGATGCTTTTTCGAAAATGGTCGATCACTTAACCAACTTGTTGACTTCCATCGATCATGCTAGTCAAAAGGTAGACTTGTTTGCCAAAGAATTGGAAACGGGAAACCAAACGTTAAAGGAATCAAGCAACCAAATTGCCGTTTCCACAGATGAGTTGTCAAAGGGAGCGCAAAGCATTTCCGAGGATTTGCAAAGCTCCGTAGAATTAATCGAACAAATGGATCGGCAATTTGCTGACAACGTTAAAAAAGCAGATCAATCCGTTGAGTTTGCGAATGCTGCCAATTCAGTGATCCGTGACGGCAGAAATGCCATCAATGAACAAAAATCATTCATTGATGACAACGTGAAAGCGACACGCACCATCGAACAAGCGACCAATGAGTTTATCCATTATGCTGTCAAAATCGAAGATATGGCCAAAGTGGTTTCGGATATTGCAGACCAAACAAACTTGCTTGCTCTCAATGCGGCAATAGAAGCAGCAAGAGCAGGGGAAGCAGGGAAGGGATTTGCGGTTGTCGCTGAAGAAGTCAAAAAGTTGGCGGAAGATTCCACACAGGCTACGAAACAAATCTTTGAGATGGTTCATCACATTAAAAATGGATTAACATCGATTACTTCTTCCGTAGAAGAAGGTGTTAAAATCGCCGATCAACAAAATAGGAACATGAATCGCACGCTAGAAGCATTTGAACAAATCGAAGAAAAAGTAAGAGGAATCACTTCGGTGTTGGAAGAGTTGGTGACTGGCGTTGAGCGTTCTAAAAAATCCAATGAACATGTTTTGCAAAATGCGGAGAGTATCAGTGCAGTTGTAGAAGAAACAGCTGCAGGCAGTGAAGAGATCTCTGCATCCACTCAAGAACAACAACATTCCATTAGTAAAATGACGGAAAAAGTATCTTCGCTAAGAGAACTGACGGAATCCTTAAATGCAACGATCTCTCAATTCAAACTGAAAGAATAGCAAAAACAAAAGTATCTCTTATAGAGACGAAAAAGGGAAACTATTTGATGATCCATCTAGCATTCTAGAAGCGTTTGCAACTGCTAAACTAAATGAAAAGGAGGGTGAGTGATTTTCTTAAAAGATATTCTAAAATTCGTGGAGAAGATTATGGACAAAATCTTCTACTGGAAGGGCGTATTGCCGCTCAAAGTAAGACGAGACGCAAAAGTCTAAATATGCCGCAGCAAGATCTTGCGGATTTAGCTGGAGTCCCTACGTCTACAATAGGGAGAATAGAAGCAGGTTTAACAAGCCCTAAAGCAAGATACTTTATGGCGAATATCTAAGGCGCTAAACACACCTTTTATTATTGATGGGACGAGGGACAACTACCCCAATTTGTATAGTAAATGATCATTTCAGGAAAAAATACACCTATTTTTAGAGTTATACAGATAGAAAGTCATGCTTTAAAGAATAGGTGTATTTTTTCGAACTTCCCTACAAATCCATTACGCCATATTTCGTAAAATGTTTATTCCATTCGTTCCTTTCTACAACCCCTTCCCCTTCATTGGTTTTTCTTTCCCTGGGGAATTTTCGCAGACTCTTTTTTTAATCTCTCAGTTGATCAATAAATCCCGCTAAATGAAACGTATGAACAACTGTTAATAAACTGTAAAAAATATGTTAAAAATGGAAATTATCCTCCTCATTTTCGATTATTTAGGTAGAATAGATTTTGGTTTATATTTATTTTTCTAAAAATTCATATTTTCATCTTTTGAAATTACAAGTATACGAGGGAGGATGGAAATGAATAGCAAATCAAAGTCTTTTCGGAAGTTAATGGCAGCTGCTTTCACTGCATCCATGATGACACAAGCAGTGGTTTCCTTGTCACCTGTATCTGCTAAAGCGGAAGGAAAGAGCTTTTCAGATGTTCTGCCAAGCCATTACTTTTATGAAGCGGTATCAGATCTAACAGGGAGAGGAATCATCAGTGGTTTTAAAGATGATACATTCCGTCCTAGTGACCATGTGACTCGTGCTCAAGCTGCTAAAATCTTGGCTTTAGCTTTAGGTCTGGAAGTAGAGAATGTTTCAAACCCAGGATTTAAAGATGTGAAAAAAGGAGATTGGTTTTATGGTCCTGTTGCGGCATTAGTAAAAGCCGGTGTCTTGGACGGTTTTGAAGATGGAACTTTCAAGCCTAATGAAAAGCTTACTAGAGCTCAAATGGCTAAAATGATGACTCTAGGCTTTCACTTTAATACAAAAATAGAAACAAAGAATCCCTTTACAGATGTGAAAGAGAGGACTTGGTATGCTCCTTATGTGCTGCCTCTTTTTGAAAACAAAGTTACAACTGGAATCACAAACACTACTTTTGCGCCAAACCAATTCGTGAATAGAGGTCAAATGGCCGCATTCGTATTTAGAAGTGAGAAAGCATTAAAGGCATCTGAGCCTGTTGAAATCCAATCGAAAATCATCAATGTCACGAATCATTCAATCGAATTAGAAAGTGGTACGTACCCCTTGACCGAAGACTTAAAATCGTGGCTAAACCCTTCTAACCTCACTGTGCTGAAAGGTGCGAAAGTAACTCTAATAGTAAAAAAATCGAAAATCGAACAAATACTGTCATTGGAAATTACTTCAAATGGAAAGAAAAGTGAGGATAGCTCAAATCCTTATGCGAACCATTTCGTTTTTGATGGAAAAAATTCCACTTTCAATGGAAAGTTAATTGTAAATGGCGACTTTATAGCCATTAAAAACTTCACCATTAAAGGTGATTTTGAAATAGGGAAAGGAGTCGAATCAAGCCTATACACAGAAAACATGACCGTTGAAGGAAAAACAATGATCCAAGACTCAGCAGCGGCAAAAAGGGCATCTGTGAAAAATGTAAACCATTTTTATCCATCCATATCTTTTAAAAAATCTGTTGCTGATGACCGTGCAGCAGAAGGCACACCTATTCCATCACCTGTCCTTGTATTTGCGAATGTGAATATGCCCTCTATAGAAGTCTCTAAAAATGGAATAACGATCGAAGCAAAAGGATCGACGAAAATTCAAGAAATTAGTCTTTCTTCGAATGTCATCCTCAAAGCAGACAATGGATCAACCATTCCGAAAGTGTCGATAAAAGAAGGAGCGTCACAAGTAACCATTGATGCACTAATTGAAAGACTTCAAATAAACACAACCCAAAATCTAACCGTCAACGGGAAAGGCAGCATCAAAAACGTAGCGATTGAATCGGGGAAAGAAGTATCGCTTGAAACAGAAGGAAAAATTGAAAAGATCGAAACAAAGTCAAAGGAATCCACAATTTCCATAGGCAATAAAACAAAAGTGGGAGATATCGTCGCACCAGATGGATCTAATGTGAAAGATGTTATTAAAAACTATGATCAAGTAAAAGAACATATTGAAAAAATTGGTGGAAAAGACAATCTGGATGCAAAACCAACTACCCCTCCAATGTCAGGTGGAGGCGGAAGCAATGGCGGCGGATCGAAGCCAAACGATCGATCTCCATTTAAATTAACTGTCATGCACACAAATGATACACATGCACATTTAGACAATATTGCAAAACGCATCACGGCCATTAAACAAGTAAGACAAACAAATCCCAATTCATTGTTATTAGATGCAGGAGATGTGTTCACTGGAACATTGTATTTTAATGAATTTAATGGACTGGCAGATTTGGAGTTTATGAACCTTGCTGGTTATGACGCCATGACATTTGGAAATCACGAATTTGACAAAGGAACAGCCACACTTGCAACTTTCGTTAAGAATGCGAAATTCCCATTTGTCAGCGCCAATGTCGACTTTTCTAAAGATGCCAATCTAAAAGGTCGTTTCAATAATGGATTATCTTCAAATCCGAAAAATGGAAATATTTATAATGAAATCATCAAAGATGTGAACGGAGAAAAGATCGGTATCTTCGGCCTGACAACAGCTGAAACGAAAGTCATTTCAAGTCCAGGTGAAGATGTAGCCTTTGAAGATTACATTGAAGAGGCGGAAAAAGCAGTAAAAGCGCTTGAAGCCCAAAGGGTAAATAAAATTATCGCAATAACCCATATAGGGTTTAACGACGGAGGCGGAGATAACGATCTTACGTTGGCAAAAAAAGTAGAAGGAATAGACGTTATCGTTGGCGGACATTCTCACGATAAGCTTGCTGAACCGGTTGTGGACGAAACAGGTGAAGAGCCAACCATTATTGTTCAAGCAAATGAATACAGCAAATACCTTGGTACGTTGGATGTTGAATTCGATAAGAGCGGAAAAATTATCGGCTACGCAGGAAAGTTAATCGATATTGATAAAAAAGTAAATAATGCTTATGAGCTGCAAGATGATCCTGAAGCTGCTCAAATTTTGGAAACGAAATACAAACCAACCGTTGTAGAAAAGCAAAATACAGTTGTTGGACAAGCCACAGTAGATTTAATAGGAGGAAATCCGCCTGCGCGTGTTGGCGAAACAAATTTAGGAAACTTGATCGCGGACGGCATGCTGGCAAAGGCAAAAACCATCAATCCGGATACAGTCATTGCTCTCCAAAATGGGGGTGGAATTCGTGCTACTGTCCCTGCCGGAAACATTTCATTAGCAAAAATACTGGAAGTCATGCCTTTTGGAAACTCGTTAGGATTAATGAGACTGACAGGTGCTGAAATCAAAGAGGCACTTGAATTCAGTGTCAAAGACGTTCCAAAACCTTTTGGCGGATTTTTGCAAATTTCCGGTATGAAATTCACGTATGACAGCAGAAAACCAGCAGGTGAAAGAGTGTTGTCAGTGGATGTGAAAGAAGGAGGCAACTATGTTCCGCTAGACCCTAGAAAAACGTACGTAGTGGCAACCAATATCTTTACCGCAAAAGGCGGAGATGGCTATACAATGTTCAAAAAGGCTTACGAGGAAGGGCGAGTAAGCGAACCGGGATATGTTGATTGGGAAATGTTCAGAGACTATATCGCTGCTCAACCGAATCATACTGTAAATCCATCAGTGGAAGGGCGCATTATAGATGTAGCGGCCATAGCCCCTGTTAACGCAGCTGACTTTAGCGGAACGGCACAATCTCCTAAAGTGCACGATGGGAACGTTTCAGTTGATGTAACAGGAGTTTCCAAATTAGAGTATGCAACTGTAAAAGGGGACCTTTATTTAAAAGGAAACACGGAGATCGTTTTAGACCATGTAACAGTAGAAGGCGAAACATACTTCCTTGACTAAAAGAAAACAGGCCCCCGGCAAGACTGCTAAGCCCTCTATAGAGGAAATATGAATATGGAGAGGATAAAATGATAACAAAAAGATGGAAGAAGGCTTTGAACATCGTTCTCATTTGGGGTATGGCCATCAGTTTGTTTGTTCCGGTTCATGCATCAAAAGCAGCCGAAGTTATGACAGTTGCTGAGGCAATTGCCAATCAAGGTACGAAGGGGGCAACGGTAGAAGGGTATATAGTGGCTTATACTACTGGCAATAAAACTTACAGCTCTGATTCTGCTAAATTTAAAGATGATAATAACTTGGCGATTGCAGATTCTGTAAATGAAACGAATCCAGATAAAATACTTCCGGTTCAGATAACATCAGATTATCGAAGTGAATTCGGTCTAAAGAGCAACCCGGGCAACATTGGGAAAAAAATTCAGGTTACGGGCTCTCTTGAAACGTATTTTACTGTACCGGGATTAAAATCTCCATCAGCAATGAAATTTGTAGAGGATTCAACTAACCCATCAAAAGTCCAGCCAGTCGCAGCTTCCCCTGCAGCCGGAGCAGTGGCAGCTGGAACAACAGTAACACTATCTACAGCGACACCGGATGCAAACATCTATTATACAACGGACGGAAGCGAGCCAACAGAGGCAAGTACTGAATATACTGGGCCAATAACCATTGACAAAGCAGTTACGATTAAAGCCATTGCCGCAGCAAACGGTCTTGAAAAAAGCGATGTTCAAACTTTTACTTATACAATTCTGCAAGATCAATCGATCGCGGATGTAAGAAAACAAGCAATCGGCACACAGGTAAGCACAACAGGAATTGTGACGGCAGTATTCAATAAAACCGTCTATATCCAGGATGAAACGGGCTGAATCGTCCTATACGGTTCTGGACTG
>JADBKC010000244.1 GCA_014896555.1 Caryophanales bacterium
CTTACATCTATTTTCAGCGAACCAAAAAAATTCCCACAAAGTCTTGACTGACTCATTCAACCTTTTTTAATAGTAAAACATCATTTAAAGGGGTATAATAAAATTATCAGACATCTTAAATTTTCTTTGCAAAGGAGTTGTCTGAAACGAAAATCATTACATAAGAATATACCACATAAGTCGTCCGTTGTTATGGCCTCTGGAAAAAAGAAGAGGGAGTGGTTTTTTGAAACCTTCAACCAATCGGATGTTGACTAGGATTAAGTCCGTTTACATGTTCATTAAAGAAAATGGAACTGTCACTACGCAACAGATTGTCGATGAGTTTGGCATCACTCCTCGCACTATCCAACGCGACTTAAATGTGTTAGTTTACAATGATTTAGTTAAAAGCCCTAGCCGGGGAAAATGGACAACAACGTCTAAGAAAGTGAAAATATCCTAATGTGAAAAAAAGCGATTCCCGCTTAATCTAACGGGAAATCGCTTTTCTTTTGCGGATTTTCGCTGTTTTTCATTTTCAGAACGTGCTGTTGCAAGGAAACGATCTCCTCTTGCCGCAATTCCCGATACTCGCCTAATTTCAGTTCTTCATCCAAGGTAAGTGGCCCCATTGAAAGACGCTTCAAATACACGACTTGTTTTCCAACAGCCTTAAACATTCTTTTGACTTGATGGAATTTTCCTTCTGTAATCGTCAACTCAATATGAGAACGAATCCCGCTTTGAAGAATGTCTAGTTGAGCTGGCTTCGTGATATAGCCATCATCCAGTTCGACGCCATTGGAAAAAATGTTTTGGTCATTTTCCGTCACTTCTCCTGCAATCACAGCGAAATAGGTTTTTGGAACATGATTTTTAGGGGACAAAAGCTGATGCGCTAACTGACCGTCATTGGTCAAAAGCAAAAGGCCTTCTGTATCTTTATCAAGCCTTCCGACCGGAAACGGCTGAAACACCAGATCTTCCCGTTCCAGCAAATCCACAACGGTTTTCTCATACAAATCTTCTGTAGCAGAAAGAACACCAGCTGGTTTATTCATCATAAAATAAACAAATTCTTTGTAATGAACGATTTCCTCCAAAACTTCTACCTTGTCCGTTTGTGGTTGAATATGCGTCTTCCCATCTTTGACCGGTAATCCATTTACAAGCACAGCCCCTTTTTTCAACAGACTTTTCACTTCTTTTCTGCTTCCATATCCGAGATTGGCCAGCATTCGATCTATTCTCATCATGAACCTCCTTCAAGATGGGAACCACAAGCAGCTAATAGCTTAAGGACCATCACGATCCTCTGGAAAGTCTCAATTTTTTCCCGAGCAGCGCTGCTCTGTTGCCAAACATTTTCCCTATTAATTTAGTGCGGTAACTTAAATAAAAATAGACGGAAGCCCCCACAAAAGCGCATATGGCAATCATGATCAAAGATTGCAGCTTGCTAGCCGGGTTCATAAAAAGTTTAAGCAGTTGATAGACGACTGCCACGCCAACCGACATGAGCAAATTGAACAGAAGGATTAGTAACGTCCGGCGAAAAACCACTCGATAGGAATAGGACGTAAAAGCTTTGATCACCACAAGATTGATAATAATGGAAACAGTATAGCCAATGGCCGTCGCA
>JADBKC010000088.1 GCA_014896555.1 Caryophanales bacterium
GCCTCGCTTTGGCAAACGCATGGCTCAATTTGCAGAAGGCATATCAAAACTTCTTTTCTGGCCGCGCTGGATTTCCCAAGTTCAAAAACCGCAAGGCGAAACAGTCGTACACCACAAATATGGTAAATGGCAACATCAAGCTTTCAGATGGCTATATCAAGCTGCCCAAACTGAAATGGATCAAGTTCAAGCAACACCGGGAGATTTCTGCCCACCATATCATCAAGTCTTGTACGATCACGAAAACCAAAACAGGAAAATACTATATTTCTATTCTCACAGAGTACGAACATCAACCTGCCCTAAAAGAAGTACAAACGGTTGTTGGGCTTGACTTTTCCATGAGTACGCTGTATGTCGATAGCGAGGGTAAGAGAGCCAATTATCCTCGATTCTATCGCAAAGCATTGGAAACATTAGCGAAAGAACAGCGTAAATTGTCTCGTAAAAAGAAAGGCTCGAATCGTTGGCACAAACAGCGTCTGAAAGTAGCGAAGCTGCATGAGAAAATTGCCAACCAGCGCAAGGACTTTCTGCATAAGGAGTCGCACAAATTAGCGAAACGGTATGATTGCGTGGTCATCGAAGACCTCAACATGAAAGGGATGTCACAAGCCCTCCATTTCGGTCAAGGCGTTCATGACAACGGCTGGGGCATGTTCACCACTTTCCTTCAGTACAAGCTGGCCGAACAGGGGAAGAAGCTGATCAAAATCGACAAATGGTTCCCCTCGTCCAAAACGTGTTCGTGCTGCGGTCGAGTCAAGGAGTCTCTATCGCTTTCTGAACGGACATTCCGCTGTGAATGTGGATTCGAGAGCGACAGGGACGTCAATGCGGCCATCAATATCAAACATGAGGGCATGAAACGATTGGCGATCGTCTAATTTGTCCTCGAACCGTGGGGCACACGGGGATCGCTCGGTCAACTTCCCATCATGAGATGGGATTACCCGAGAAGCCTCCACCTCTAAGCGAAAGCGAAAGGTGGTGGGAGTATGTCACTTATGGTCATCCATTGGTACGCCAACTTCAGCTTTTCCACCGACAAAATAAATGGGGTTCACTGCTTGCCTCCCCTCTTTCTTCTCCAGCCAAATTTCAAAGTGAAGGTGTGGTCCGGTAGAATTACCAGTGTCTCCAATAAGACCGATTGTTTGACCTTGTTTGACCGATTGTCCATTTTGCACTTTTATTTCGGATAAATGTCCATAGCCAGAATAAATCACGTAAGTTATAGTTTGCTTTTTGCCATCGGCGTCCTCGAATTCTTCCTCCTTTTTAT
The DNA here is from genome assembly GCA_014896555.1 of Caryophanales bacterium. Lineage (GTDB taxonomy): Bacteria > Bacillota > Bacilli > Bacillales > DSM-4216 > Bacillus_O. The sequence continues at coordinate 1,286 of JADBKC010000088.1, forward strand.
GTTTGATAAGTACATAGTTACCGTAGCCGCCATAGTATCCTGCTTGAACAACCTCCCCGTCATATACGCTAACAACGTCAACTCCCATTGGAGCGCCAATATCCATTCCCGTGTGGAAACTTCTTTTTTTAGTGATGGGATGGATTCGATACCCAAATGGAGATGTGATCGTTGTATATCCGGGCACAGGCCACACGCCTTTATCAAACACAGAAAGATAAGCAGCTATAAAGCGAGGCGCGTCGCCTTCATCTTCACCAGAATAGACTGTGCCAATGGGAAGTGGATTTTTTGACGTGTATTCTTCAAATTTTAGAAGAAGGCCTTTTTCGTAATACGTCATCGGGTCCATACCTTCATAGTAAGAGAGGATGAGATCAATATCGTTTTTGTTAAGCCTCACGTAACTCGGATCTTTAATAACATCTGCATAGCTCCCTTTTTCGTATTTGGGTTCTTTAGCGACACGCGGTGATTCAAAGTGTGATCCTGTGGAGACTGGTTCTTTCTGATCGGCATCAAAGATGAGCGATACTTGTCGAGTATACTCTTGATTTTCTTCGATGTATTTGCTCCATTCAGCGATACGTTTTTTTACTTCTTCTTCAGAAACGAGTTCTTCTGTTTTAGAATACGGATTGGATGATTTTTCTTGTTTACAGACATCCTCTTTTTTCTTACCCGCATCCAAGGGAATAACAGCAATAAGTTCTGGTCCTTTTTCAACTAAATGCTCAAGTTCTTGACGTTTACCATTCATTTCATCGAACGGGAATTTAAATTTATCCGGAACCGATTCTTCAGGTAGAAGCACGTTGGTCATTGTCGGTATGTCATGTTCGCCGTCTTCGTTTCCCGTGAAATATCTTTTATACACATAATCGGGAGTATGATCTTGGTTTTCCGGATATGCCGCGTAATACATAAAAGAGTTTGAATAAAGCTCATGACTATAAAAAGGCGTTCCTCTGAAATTAAACTTTTCCTGTTTATGATATACCGGTTGGTACATATACAACGAATCACCTAGGTCAGATAGCGTTCGAATGAAATAAAGTTCAGGTGTGAGCGTTGGAATGTAGTCTTTGTAAACATAAATCACCGGATTGCCATCTTCATCCGTTTCTTCTTCACAACGCATTTCTTCGGATAGACTGTATGTGTAGTTATTCTGCCACCAAAAGCGCGGTCTAATATCGTTATAGACTTCAGATTTTGTGCCTTTATATATTGTAAGATAGTAATCTGCGAGTTCATCGTTTGCAAGTTCGGGATGTTCCCAACGCGTCACCTCAGTGTCTGTTATAAGCCTATCCGATGCGGCTAAAAGTCCATGACTTAAGCGATGCGGGTGAGCAAGATCCAAAACTCTTTCTAAAAAACCTTTATCACCAGACATATTTTTCTTTTCTTTTGTGAGTGGATCAATCCAAAATGTCGCGCGTTTTTCAGTTTCATCGCTCCAGTGCGAAGCCACGTCTTTATACATGTTAAAGATCTTCTCATCTTTAAAAAGATCTTTAAACTCTCCTTTTTCGGGGTCATAGTCATTAGCGTTGTTGAAACCAAAAAAGGACATGATTTGATCCTTAACCGTTGCAACAGCATTGATAAACGAATCCGCAACAAACTGATAGCTAAAAAGCATAACGATTAGGATAAGAACGGTCGCTATAATCGGAATAAGGTAGCCAGCAATTGAACTTAAAAAAGCCGCGCCAGCTTTCATCGCGGCGCGGGCTAACATTTTAGTTCCTTCTCTTGCAAGGCGTTGTGCGAGTTGTTTTGTTTTTTGTTTCGCTATGTCTTGCGCGACTCTAAAAGCTCCGTTTTCTTCACGAGGCTCATAGCTCATCAATCTTCACCTCGCCCGGAATCAATCATGGACATGACCGTTCCGATCATGATAACAGTGAATAGAAAACCTACGATTTTAAAGCTAGCACGCGTGAGAAATACCGTTCCTTGCCAAGCGTAATAGCCTACATATTTAATCCATTCCCAAACCCACTTAAGTTCTTGTTTAATATCATCCCACAATTATATCGCCTCCTCCTAGTTCTTTGTTATGAGTGAATCTCTGAAACGACCCGTCGCCTGTGATGCAATCATTTGCTTTTGCATTTTCTCTCTTTCTTCCCGTCTTCTTTTAATAATATCATTAATTTTGTTTGCGCTTCGAACGGTTATGGTGCCGACAGTCTTCACACCTTTCCCGGTGGTATCAAGCGTTGTTCTCACTGTTTTATCTGCAAAAGAAGACGCACCATATGCAGATATACCAGCAGCTTTAGAATCCCCCGTTAATCCATACATAACTGCTCCGGCTGTTACGCCCGCGGCAAGGCGCGCTGAGCCGGTGACCGTCTTGTAGGAAAATTCTCCGCCTTTTTTAACAACAACTGGCGCTGCCGCTTTAGCCGCTTTTCCTGCTCCTATAGCTGTGGCTCTTGCGGCTGTTTGAAGACCTCTCCCGATAGTATGCGGTATAGAAACATAATTTTGATCTTGGTTCACCGCATAAAGTTCTTTTGTCGCAGGCGTGTTTTTATCAAACTCGGTCATAGGACCGATACGATCGGCTCGGGCACGGATGGGAGAAGATCCTTGCGGCGGACGGGAAAGCTTAGCATGACTTGAAAGCGAAGCATTTGGATTAGTCCGTAATATCGCCTGCCCACCTGTTGGTTTAGCAATTGCACCTGTGTTAAATCGATTATAGGATGGTGTAATGTGTGGTCTTTTATATGTTTTAAAAGAGATGTTTTTCCTTCCTGTGACTTGACCGGTTAATGTTCTAGCTCTGAGCGGTCTTTCATTCGTCCACATAAAAAGATTTTTAGGTGGCAAAGTGGGGGTTACTTCTTTTTGGTGACCCATTTGTTTAAACCTTGTTATCCGACTATTAACAGAACCTGCTGATACTCCACTTCCAGATGCAGATGAATATGCAGGAGAAATACCAGCATCCTCGGATCGAGGTATTGAAGAAGAAGATCCAGCTGAACCAGTTGAGCCATGAGAAGTAGATGACGAAGCGCCAGTATTTCTGGACTGAGAAGAAGATCCAGCTGAACCAGTTGAACTATGAGAAACGGATTCTCCTGACACTCCATAACCTGAAGAAACTCCACTTCCAGATGCAGATGAATATGCAGAGGATGATGTTCCTTTGGATCGCGGAGTTGAAGATCCTGAACCCTGTCTTATTACGGACGTGGGTCCTGCGCTTGATCTATAATCACCGTATGCTCCTCCAAATGCTGGTGTGGGCGCAGATACAACTGTTCTTGGGATTTTTTCTTTCGGTTGCTCAGTAGTTGTTCTTTGATTTTGCAATAGTTTACCACCGCCGCGAGCGGAAGAGACGACCCCACCAAGCGTTGCAAGAATACCGGCTCCAAAACTCGAACCAAAGCCAGTGTCTACACCAAAAACGCTACGGATAATGCGTTCAACCGCTCCCATGCCAAAAATAAATGGAATCATATAGAAGGCATTGGTGCCTTTGACCGCGACGTAATACATCGCAAGCAGGACAACAGCATGTCCAATTGGGAGGAAAAGCTGAGCAAAAAATTCTTTCATAAGCATCGATAAACTTGCTCTAAACTGCGGCCATATACTGAGCGCCGCTGAGAATGGAAGAATAGCAACTAAGACAAGTAAAGAGATCATCCGAACAAGATATATAAAGTTCATACGAAGCATGAAGAAAACGAAAAGAAGAGCGATAATCGCAAGGCTTATCGAGCGAATGGCACTCATAGATTCAGATGGTGTTGCTCCTAGCAAAATTGAGGAAAAGTCCTTCGCGCCTGAAACGATCATATTTTTTATAAGCTCTATCGTTGCAATTTCAACGTCTACAAGAAAGTTAAAAATAATATCCACAGCAAACAATGTAACGAAAAATGTAAGAAGGGCAATCACCATTTCTTTTGCTTTTCTTTGCCCTTCATCATTCTGCGCCATTGCATATTGGAAACCGATAATAACAATGAAAAGCGCAGCGATCGGTACCACGGCGCTTTTATAAAATTTATCATAAATATTTTCTTTTGCATCTTGAACGGTTTCACTGTTAAGCCCTAAGTTTGCCGCTTTAGAACCCGGATTATCCGCAGTTATCAGATCGTACGGATCGTGAAGACCCCAGACTTCCATCCACTCATAAAATTGTTTCGCCACATTCGCAATGAGACCAGCAAGTTGCCGTTCAAACCACGATGACGTTTTAATCTCTTTTTCTTTTTCTAAGCTATCTTCAAGAAAAGAAGGTTGGTCGGCATAGGCAAGCGGTGAAAACAACATAACCGCAAACACGACAAGCATGAATAAGGCAAAAGTACGTTTCAAGCTTTCACCCTCTTTGCCTTGTTTTTCTATATCGACGCATATACTCTATCCGTTCTTTGTAAAGCGGATCTTCGGGATCAGTCGTAAAGAGCATTCTTTCAAAACGAGAGGGGTCAACATAGAGAAAGACGGATGAGAAATCATCTTTGAGCAGGAAATGTCCTTTTTCCGCTCTTTTTAAGAGATAAAAAGTCTCTTGGTCTGTGAGTGCTAAGACGCCTTGGACGCTTTCGATGTCCACGTCTTCTTGTTTTCCAATAAGTTTCACTTGGCTATTTTTAAGCGCCGCGATTCCAGCTTTTGAGCGTGTAAAGACTTCTAAGCCTTGCGTGACAGCCGTGACGGATGTGTTGGTGAAGCGTCCTTCACGATATTGACGTTCAGCAAAGGCACTGCCGATATCAGGGTCATCAAACAGGTTCTGTGCTTCTTCGATGATAAGCCGTTTTCTCTGACGAATGTTTCTTCTCATGAAACGTTCATCAATCCACCGCGCCGCAACGGAAAGCCCAATCGGACGCATGTGTTCCGGATCAAGCCGGTTAATTGCAAACCCGATGATCATCGCATCTTTTAAGTCTACAGTTGACTGACCATCAAAGATTGCATAGGACGGCATTCTTCCTAAGCGCGTAAATGGAAGAAGCATCTCCGCCGCCTGCACAATTTCTTTATCATTAGACGCTTTCATAAGTTCGTAAAGCTCACTTAACGTAGGCATCGTTTTATAGGCTCCTCGAATTCCAAAACGGTCTGTACGCCCCCGCTCTATTATTGAAGAAGGATCTGAAGTAATGCCTCTCATTTCATACTGCCGTCGGATTGTATCGTGAATAAAAAGCTTCACGCGTCCGGTCAATACTTCTGGGTCATAGGTACGGATCATTCGATATACGATTGCGGCAACGAAGTTGGATGCTGTCTCCAAATCAACTTTCTCATTGCCTTGCATATCTTCAGATATTTCGAGGTCGTAAGGATTGATTCTGTGTGGGGAGTTCTCATGAAGGTCAAAGAATACGCCACCAACGGCTTCAATAAAGTCGCCATATTCACCTTTCCAATCAACAATCGCCGTGCGAATGCCAATATGGGCACTTCGATGAGCGACAGTCATGATGGTGTGTGTTTTACCCGCACCCGAACGACCGATGATGAGCATATGCTGGTTTAAGTACCGCCGATCCCATGCATCAAAGAAAACCGGACGTTTAAGTGAATCATATCCTAATAAAATGCCGTTTCGTTGGGGCCATCCACCGGTTCGATTGGGGATAAGGTCCGCCACGTTTGACGACTCTAGGCTCATCTCATAATCTCGCATCACACGAATGTCCGGGTGTGTGGGAAGCATCGCTTTTAACGCGTCAAGCTGTCTTGTGTCTGCAGCAAGAACGGAATAGCCCCGGCTTTGGATGTGGTGAACAAAAGCGCGGCTTGCTCTTTCGAGTGTCTCGACGTTTTCAGATGAGATCATGACTTGTATCGATACACGGAACGATTTTTCAATCTCACGGCGAAGACGTGCCATCTTTTCTTCAAGATCGGCAATTTCATCCTGCATTGCCGCGATCTTACCTTCAGAACGTTCAAAATAAAGATCGGATTTGAGGCCCTGTATCCGTCTTTCTAAGGCGGCAATTTCTGAGCGTGAATCAATCGGTCGAACGTGAAAGGCAATATCCACGTCAGCGCCGTGATAATCGCGGATTTTAAGATCATCGAGCATACCGATTGCAGTCGATCCTGAAGTCGTTTTAATAAAAAAACTTCGTGCATATCGCGCAAAGCTCGCACCTTGCCCCATCTCGACGAAATAGGTGCTCGCTTTGGTTTCCCCTTCTAACACATCGCCAGGAATGATATCCTTGATAATTGTTGGTATCCATGCATCTTGACGCGAGTCATAAAATTCACTCTGCGAGACTGAACGTTTTTGATCTTTCTTTCTCCCCAAAAGGCTTGGCATTTAGTTCCACCCCATTTTCTTGTAGTATCTTTGCTGTTTCAGAAATTGGATATTTTTTACTCGCAACATCTGTGAAATCATCCGATCGAAGTACACCACGGAGAACAAACCGTCGAATGAAACGAAAGGCATCTTCATCGTTTAACTTCTTAATGTAAAGCTGATGGCGATCCGCAAATTGATAAATCAAAGACTCGTAGTCTGATAGAACAGTTCGCGCCATACGCAGACGTTCTCCTTCGTCGCTTGGAATAAACGATGAGGTCTTTTTTAACTCCTTGACGAGTGTATCCAAACGGTGTATGCCTGTGGATAGGTCACCGCTAGCATATGCGGATAAAAGATTATATTTTAAAATAATATAATTCTTATATTGTCTAAAGTCTTGTTGTTCATAGGTTTTGATATGTTCCGCAACATATCTTGCAGATTCTTTAAGTTGTGGTGAAAGGATATCGTTATCATCGACGATCTTTAAGTAGTCTTGAACGTAGTTTCCGAGCTCAATGTATTCAGACACAAGCAGAAACGTAAAATTTGTAGAGATAGCATTTTGAAGGGCACGAAAGTCTTCCCAAAAACTAATGAGCTCATGGTCTGATGCGGTTATACCAGGAAAATCCTCGAGTTCGATCATTGAAACGTAGGTATCACCAACGCGGATAATACCATCTTTTTCAAAAACAGCTTGGCTAAATAGTATATCTTGGATTGTTTCTTTAGTTTCTTTTGTATCTTTTTTACTTACGTCTTTTTTATTTTTGTTTTCTTTTTTAAAGCCTTTAAGTAGTTTATCTGAGAAAAGAGCGAAAATGAGAAGAAGTCCGGGAATGATGATCCCCCATATATTAATGTTAATATCGCTCACAGAACCTCCTCCTCTATTGTTTGACGTGGTGTATATACTCTCGTACGAAATCTTTGCCGTAGATAATAGATCATATAACGTCTGATCGACATTCCCCCATATTTAACATGGGCAATGATAAGCGCAATGTAAAACGGAATGAATTGATGGATATGCGAAAAGATGATATGAGAACCTAGTGATGGCGTCGATATCATCAAAAGGTAGGAGAGTCCAAGACCGACGCCCCATAACAGCATTTCATCCCATGATAAATGAATCGGTCCTATATGAAGGATACTTTCTTTATCGTCGATCTGGTATGGTATCGGATGTCGTTCAAACATTTTTTACTTCACCGCCTTGAAAATTAATCCCACAATTGTTTCTCCGTTAAAGATAATAAATAGGGCGATAATCAAAGCAATAAGAGTCATTTTTGCTTCAACCATCGCATGAACACCACCCGAGAAAAATTTGATACCTAGCATAACAACAGAAATTAAAGCTATGGCATACGATATGCCACGGACAATATCGACAACAACTTCGGTGACTTGTTCAGCTTTTTTCACAATAAGATCTGGTCCACTAGAAGCAAAGCTAGTATCATAAAAAAAAAGCGCTCCAACAAAAAGAAGCGCTAAGGTGAGTAGATATTTTTTATTGATCATATATTTCGCGCGACAAAAGTTACGCGCTACCTCCTCCCAATTAGCCTTTAAGTGCATTGACGATGACACCGACGATCGTTTCAGCATTAAAAGCTATGAAAAGCGCTAAAATGAGTAGAACAATGCTCGTTTTTGCTTCTGCTGCTGCCTGAACACCACCTGAGAAAAGTTTAACTGCAAGTATAACAACCATTACCACTGCAATGATAATCGCAATTGATCGCACAATGTTTATAATCGTTTCAGCAACTTTTTTTGCCGCATCGCTAAAAGCTTCTTCTTTTGCATTACCATATGCCGTATCCCATTTCACGCCACTATCTCCACCAGCACCGGCTGCTAAAGCGAATGGAGAAAAGATCGATGTAAACATCATAAGAAGAGATAAAATCAAAAACGGTTTTTTTATCATATCTTTCATCCTCCTCATCACTTTAAAAATAAATCTCTTAACCATAGAGTGAGTGGTAGTGCATTCCAAATTAAAAACAGTGCAATTGCAGCAACAATTAGATATTTCTTAATGAGAGTTAAATGATCCACACCACCTCCTATCAGCGCCATAAGTGTGATAATCATCAACATAAGAAGAACAACCGCGGTTCCCGCTTGACGTATTGGATCAATCCATTTGAAGTAAATATCCCAAAAACTGTTTGCAACATCTTCAGGTGCATTGGAAGCAGTATAACCACCGCTACCAACACCCTCTTCATCCAGTCTAAAATCTCCAAAACCTGCCGCATACGCAGGATATACAGGTATTGAAACTGAGAATATTAAAACAACCATCAATAAAGGGGCCATTTTTTTTAACATAACCATGAGTTAAACTCCTCAATTTAAGGGATAAGAGTTAAGCGTTTGTTGAGCCTTTAATCTAAATTTAGATGCATTGACAACGATCTTTCTAAATTCATTTTTGGAAATAGCGTCATGATATGTTAATTGATACGGCTGTTCATCGCGCACGTTCACAAATTTGAGTTCCCGATCATGGTTATAAAAGGCCATATAAAAAGCATTTTTGTTTGATACATCCATAAAGATACCAATTGCAACATACGGTTCTCCATTTGCATCATGTTTTAAGTCTGCGGACTCAAAAAAGGCGGCGGAGATAGCAGGAACAATTTCGTTCTTTTGATTTTTTCTAGGTAGTTCATTTTTTTCTTGCTTTGGCTCAGGATCTTTTTGTTTTTTTTCAACTGGATGAGTATTGTTTTTCTGAATAGCAAATTCATATCGCTTGCTTAAAACTTTAGAGAGTCCCGTCCGAATCAGAAAACCCATAACTGCCAATCCAAGCAGGAGACTATAGTTCGATGTGATGAGTTCCCAGATTTTTGTCACTGCATACATAAAGTCACCTCCTAACGTTGTGAAAAATTCTCCCATCCATTCTTTCGACGTAATATGCCATTCAGTCGTCGATGGACCATTAAAAATGAAATGGAATATGTCTCCGAAGGTCCATAAAACTAAAAAGACAATATGCCCGACAAGGCTTAATGCAAACCCTCCTCCATAATAAATGATAGGGATTGCTAGTATCCCATACAGAATAAGGTTAAAATAGGCTAAAGCATTATGCAGGAACTTCATTTATTCACCCCCCTGGTTTCGCCGTTCCCGTTCCCGTTCCGGTTCCGCTGATCCATGTTTTGATTAGTCCAATAATTTCAGGTGCGTATACAATAACAAAATATACGATAACAACGACGAGTGCAACACGAAGAGCCTTACCCATTCCCGTGAATATGCCAACAATTAATGCGATGATGACGATGACAATACCAATTAAAAGCATTGAATCACTGAGCGACAGAATAAACTCATATAACCCGTTGGCAACGTTTTGAACGGAAGCAACAAGCGATTCTGACGTCGCATTTTCTGTACGGCTCACAATGTCAGAAGTGGGTTCAGTAGCTGCGGCAAAGACATTTAAGAAAATCATTCAACTTCCCCCCTATTAACTAGATTAAAATAAATACCACAGCCAAGACTATTGCAAGAGTTCCAATCAAATGATCA
>JADBKC010000089.1 GCA_014896555.1 Caryophanales bacterium
CAAAAGCATCCAATTCCTTTTCCGCCACAATTGCGCCTTTTTTCAGCACAACGTAGGCTTTGACAGTTTCCCCACGGTAAGGATCCGGCACCCCCACTACGACGGCTTCCTGTACCGCTTCATGTTCGTATAGAACTTCTTCTACCTCGCGAGGATAAATATTATAGCCGCCTGCAATAATAATATCTTTCTTCCGGTCGACAATGTAAAAAAAACCTTCTTCGTCCATGTAGCCAATATCCCCTGTTAAAAGCCAGCCGTTACGTAAAACCGCCGCTGTCTCCTCAGGACGATTCCAATACCCTTTCATCACTTGCGGCCCCTTTACAGCCAACTCACCAATTTCATGTGGCGGAATCGGTTCTCCGGTTTCCAGCGATAAAATGGCTGCGTCTGTATCCGGCCAAGGAAGCCCAATGCTTCCATTCACCCGTCTCCCCCACAGTAAATTGGCATGGGTAACAGGAGACGATTCGCTTAATCCGTATCCTTCCACCAATTTTCCACCTGTCACTTCCTCAAATTTTTTCTGGACTTCTAGCGGCAAAGGAGCTGAACCGCTAATACAGCATTTAATGGAGGATAGATCATATTTTCTTATATCGGGATGGTTGAGCAAGCCAATGTACATCGTAGGCGCACCAGGAAACAAGGTAGGACGTTCTTTTTCAATCGTTTTTAATGTCGTTTTGACACTAAATTTCGGCAATATAATCATTTTATAAGCTTGCATAATGGATAAAATCATGACAGCCGTCATTCCATAAACATGGAAAAATGGAAGCAGCGCCAATACCGATTCTTCCCCCTTGCGACACTTGTACAGCCAAGCATCACTCATGGAAGCGTTTGCAACAAGGTTTTTATGAGTCAGCATTACGCCTTTTGGAAATCCTGTCGTCCCCCCTGTATATTGCAAAAGAGCAAGATCTTCTTCAAAATCGAAATCTTCCTCTACTTCACTAGCCGCTTCGTTTTTCAAAATAACATCAAATAAATGAGTGTTCCCTCTATGCTGTACTTTCACCAACAGTCCCGCTTGTTTTTTTTGTGTTTGAGAGTAAATAATATTTTTAGGAAAGGGTAAATATTCTTTGATAGCTGTGACAATTACATGTTCAATCTCCGTCTTGTCTATGACTTTCATCACTCGAGGATAGAGAACATCCAACGTAAAGATCACTTTTGCACCAGAATCCTTCAATTGGTATTCTAGTTCCCTTTCCATATAAAGAGGATTTGTCTGGACGACGACCCCACCCGCGTATAAAACACCGAAGTATCCAATTACGCTTTGGGGAGAATTAGGAAGCATAATGGCCACTCTGTCTCCTTTTTGCACGCCAATTTTACGCAAATAGCCCGCTAACTTTAAAGCAGATTCATAAACTTCTTGAAATGTTATTTTCTTCCCCATAAAATGGATGGCTGTGTTCCCGGAATATTCTTTGGCTGCTCGAGTTAAATAGGATTGAATCGGAATGGGCTCATATGACAGTGTAGCAGGAATTTCCTCGGGATAATGTTGAAGCCACGGTTTATCCGTCATCTAACTCCCCCTTTCATATTTTTAGAAAATTTAAAATATTATATTTTCATTATACAACATATTTCGAATATTCACAACGAAAGAAAAAAGGGCCGAAACCCTTTCTAGAATGGAAAGAGATTCGACCTTTTTAAGCAAAAAAGATCAAATATATAACCCCAAGAATAAAAAACGCTCCGCAGCAAATAAGTAGCACTTTGGCCAATTTTTCCATTGATTTTCATCTCCCTAATGCGTTGTCAAGCTTGGCGAAAAGAGAAGAACAGGAAAAAGGGAGCATACTCGCCAATTTGGATTTCTTATTTCAGTTCCACCACCGTGACGCCGCTTCCGCCTTCTCCTGCTTCTCCAAGACGGATGCTTTTCACCGATCGATGACGTTTCAATAGCTCTTGTACCCCTTTTCTTAAAGCCCCTGTTCCTTTCCCATGAATAATGGAAACACGCGGATATCCGGCCAGTACAGCATCATCAATGTACTTTTCCACTCTTAACAAAGCATCCTCATAACGCTCCCCGCGCAAATCCAGTTCCAATCCCACATGATAATCTTTTCCCTTCACGGTGGCCAACAGCTTCGGATCGATCTTTTTTTGCGAAGGAATGTATTCAAGATCCGATTCATTTACATTCATTTTTAAAATGCCGACTTGTACGAGCCACTCATCCTCGTTGACTTTTTCGAGAATCGTTCCTTTTTGACCAAAGGACAACACTTTCACTTCATCCCCTGGCATAAAGGAACGGCTCTTTTTCGCTTTTGATAGTGGTGTTTTTTTCTCAATCTCTGGCACGGCATCAGACAACCGTTTTCTCGCTTCAATCAATTCATGCTCTTTTACTTCCGCATTCTTTTCGAGACGAAGTTTTCTTAAATGGCGAATAATTTCTTCCGCTTCTGCTTTCGCCTTTTCAACAATCTTAGAAGCTTCTCTTTCAGCGCGGCTGTACATTTCTTCTTTTTTCTCATAAAACTCTTGCATCTGGTTTTGCAAATCTTTTAAAAGCTTTTCAGCCGATTTTAAATAATCTCTTGCCTCTTGTTCTTCTTTTTCGGCTAATTTTCTGCTTCTCTCTAAAGAAGCAATCATATTTTCTACTTCGTTTGTATCGCTACCCGTATATTGTCTTGCCCGTTCAATGATCTTATGATTTAATCCTAAACGCTCGGAAATTTCAAAAGCGTTGCTGCGTCCGGGAACGCCGATGAGCAAACGATAAGTTGGGCTTAATGTTTCCACATTAAACTCAACACTGGCATTGATCACTCCATCTCGGTTGTATCCATAGGCTTTCAATTCAGGATAGTGGGTGGTTGCCACTACTCTGGCTCCTACTTCAAGCACTTCATCCAAGATCGAAATGGCGAGAGCCGCTCCTTCCTGCGGATCAGTCCCTGCCCCGAGTTCATCAAACAGAACCAAGCTCTCTCTCGTCACATCCTTTAATATATCTACAATATTCACCATATGGGAAGAAAACGTACTTAAGCTCTGTTCAATGGATTGTTCATCCCCGATATCGGCAAATACGGAATGAAAAACGGCCATTTCCGAACCTTCCTGCGCTGGTATTTGCAGACCGGATTGTGCCATTAACGTTAAAAGACCGATGGTTTTCAGCGTAACCGTTTTCCCTCCGGTATTGGGTCCAGTAATGACAATCGCCGTATAATCTTTTCCCAGTTCAATATCGTTAGGTACAGCTTCCTCGATCGGAAGCAAGGGGTGGCGCGCTTGATGAATCCTTATATATCCTTCTCGATTCATCAGCGGTTTAGAAGCTTTCATGCTCTTAGCCAATTTCGCTTTGGCAAAAATAAAATCCAAATCCCCCATCACTTGAACAATGACCAGCAGTTCATCGGCATTTTCCTGTACTTTCGCTGACAACTCTCTTAAAATTTTTTCGATTTCTTCCTGTTCTTTCAGATTCAATTGCTTTAATTGATTATTTAATTGAACAATCGATTCTGGTTCAATAAAGAGAGTTTGTCCTGAAGCTGACTGATCATGGACAATCCCGCCATAGTGATAGCGGTATTTTTGTTTTACCGGGATGACGTAGCGATCATTCCGAATCGTAACGATGGCATCCGAAAGCATTTTCTGCGCATTTTTGGAGCGAATCATGCTTTCCAGACGTTCGCGAATTCTCCCTTCATGAATCCTGATTTGACTGCGGACCTCTCTTAATGTCAAACTGGCAGAATCCAAAATCTCTCCGTTTTCATCGACAGCGTGTTTAATGTCATGTTCCAACTCCGTCAATACAGGGATCTGTTCTGTTTGTTCTGATAAAATCGGTAACTTTTCCCCGTTCTCAACCAGTTCGACGATAAACTTTTTCATCATCCTTCCTGAGTAAATCGTTCCAGCAATCTGAACTAATTCTTCGCCATTTAGCAATCCTCCGATTTTGGCTCTTTTCACGTGTGGGCGGATATTATGCAGCCCATCTAAAGGAGCATGTCCTCTTATTCGTAAAACGGTTGCCGCTTCATCCGTTTCCTCCTGCCAGTGAACCACTTCGGAAAGATCAGTAGAGGGAAAGAGGGCGTCGATTTTTTCTATCCCCAATGAAGAAGAAGCGTGCTGCTTCAATTGGTGCTTAATTTTATCAAATTCTAACGTTGCCAATACTTTTTTATTCAATGAGCAATCTCTCCCATCAAACATCATTCCATTTGTATAAAGCTATATTGAAAAAGGATGACGGATCTCATACCATGATGATTTTTCCAAAAATGGACCATCTAAATTTCAATATTATGGGATTTGCAAAAAGTGTTTCATTTGTTTTGCATCAAGAGTATTTAATATATTTTCCCGTTTGATCCAGCCTTTTCTTGCCGCTTTCGCACCGATTTCCATAAACCTCAATTGTTCAACGGCATGAGCATCCGTGTTGATAAAAAATTTCACACCTGCTTCTTGAGCTTTTCGCAAATGATCCGCAGATAAATCCAAACGGTGCGGATTGGCATTCAACTCTAATGCCGTGTTCGTTTCTTTCGCCCATTCAATGAGCAAATCGATGTCGACATCATAGCCTTGTCGTCTGCCAATCAGCCGGCCAGTCGGATGAGCGATTAATCGGACATATGGATTTTCCAAAGCCGTTCTCAGCCTTTTCATAATAGCGGAACGTGATTGGGAAAAATGCGAATGAATGGACGCAATGACGAAATCCAGCTGCGATAATAATTCATCATCGAAATCAAGCGTTCCGTCCGGCAAAATATCCATTTCAATACCTGAAAAAATTTCAATATCCGAATATTTTTCATTTATTTTTTTGATTTCTTCTATTTGCCTCTTGAGCCGATCAGCCGTTAAACCGTTTGCCACTTTTAAATATTGGGAATGGTCGGAAATGGCCATATATTGATACCCTTTTTTTCTGCACGCTTCCACCATTTCCTCCAAGGAATTAGCCCCGTCCGACCATGTGGTGTGCATATGCATATCGCCTTTCAAATCTTCCAGTCTCACTAGATCAAGACTTTCGCGATAATGGTCGATTTCAGTTCCATCCTCTCGAATTTCAGGAGGAATCCAAGGCAAGCCGAAATGGCGGTAAATGTCTTCTTCTGAAGAAAATGTCTTGGTTTCTCCTGTTTTCTTGTTTTCGACGCCATATTCGCTAATTCGTTCTCCTCGTTGTTTGGCAAGCTGCCTCATCCGGACGTTATGCTCCTTTGAACCTGTAAAATGATGAAGCGCTGTGGCAAATTGTTCCGGTTCTACAATTCGGAAATCAACCGAAACATCATATGAATCGTGGAGAACAACCGACACTTTCGTTTGACCAGCTGCTGTTACTTCTTTGATTCCCGGAAGATGGATCAGTGCATCCGCAACCTTTTGTGGATTAGCTGCAGCAATAATAAAATCCAAATCTTTCACCATTTCCCGTAGTCTGCGAATGCTTCCGGCACGGGAAAATTGTAGGATTCCATCGATGTTTGCAAGGTTCTTCTCGATTTGTTCGCACAGTTCAAGCATTTGCCAGATGGGTAGTCGTTCCGGGCGATCGCCCACTTGCTTTATGGCCGCTAAAATTTTTTCTTCCGTTTTTTTCCCGAATCCAGGGAGATTTTGCACCTCCCCTTTTTCACAGGCGGCCTTAAGTTCCTCCGCATTCGTAATCCCAAGCTCTTGATAAAGTTTGGAAATTTTTTTGCCTCCAAGACCCGGAATCTGCAGAAGAGGAATTAAACCTTTTGGCACTTCCTGCTGCCATTGTTCCAAAACAGAGGAGGATCCCGTTTTTATAAATTCCTCGATGACACTGGATGTAGCGTTTCCAATGCCGGGGATCGACGTAAAGTCTTTTATTTCATTTAAACTGCGTTCATCTTTTTCAAGGGCGGCTGCTGCCTTCCGAAAAGCAGACACTTTAAAGGAGTTTTCCCCTTTCAGCTCCATATAGATTGCTATATTTTCCAGAAGCCGAACGACACTTTTTTTATTGTTCATATATTCTCACCCGCAATATGGAAAAGGTCGATCATCATTTCATACGATCGGCAGTACATATTATGCCACTATGTCTATTGAAAACATGGTATTCTTCCTATATACTATCAGAAACACAGACAATGAAAAACTTCTCCTAATCAGAGAAGTTTTTACAACGTTGTTGGGTTGAATGCAATCAGCTGTTTCATATAGTCCGACACAATCGGCGTATGGTTGATCATCGCTCCGGCAATAACAGATTGCTGCAGCTGAGTTTGAACACCGTTGACTGGGAGGAAAGTGCCTAGAACGATGAGCACAAGCAAAACAACATATATTTCCAAAAATCCTAGGATCCCCCCGCCGATCATGTTGAACTGACGGATAATAGGAAGATTAGCCACTATGCTGAGCATAGAAGCTAAAAAGGAAAGAGCAATTTTGACAGCAACAAAAATAATCAAAAAGGCAATGGCTCCATAAAATAGTTTATCCACATTGACAGCATGGGCAAAAAAGAGAAAGCTGCTGCTGCCGTTTCCATCTAAAGTTGGAGCAGGAAATAATTTAGAAAGCCTTGAAGCGACAGCATCATGCGCGGCATAAGCCGCGATCAGTGCGAGAATCGAACTGGTCATATGGAAAAGCTGGCGAATCAATCCGCGTTTTAAGCCGATCACAATACCACTGATGAGAAAAAGAGCCAGAAGCAAATCAAGCATTGTCATCACCCTTTAACTTATTGAATTCTTCTTTCAAACGGAGATATTCTTCTTGGAGTTTTACATAATCATGTATGGCATTAACGGCTGTTAAAACCGCTAATTTACTAGTGTCAAGGGAAGGATTCTTGGAGTTGATTTCACGCATTTTTTCATCGACCAGCGCTGCGACATGCCGAATATGACTAGCTGATTCCTCGCCAACAATGACATATTGCTGTCCATATATGTCAACGGTAATTCGGTTTTTTTTTCTTTCAGACAATGTGGAATGCCTCCATTCTAAAAGAATCCTAACCTTTATATTAACATCAACATTCATCATTTGAAAAGAAAAAGGGGAATTATGTTGGCGAATATTGTATTGAAAGTATCTCATTCTATCCTTTCATCCATGAAATTGCACTATGCGGACGATTTGACCGCGAAACTGCCGGCCGGTGCTGTTTTTTGCGCTAAACGAAATGGGTGCACGATCACAGCCTACAAAAGCGGAAAAGTCCTTTTTCAAGGAAATGGCGCCGAGCAAGAATCAAAAAAGTGGGAACAGGTGTCCCTTCCGTCTGAAAAAAAACATACCGCCAGCAAAGGTTCTGTCTTACCTTCTGGTTTTTCATCACTTTCCATTATTGGCAGTGATGAAGTGGGGACAGGAGACTATTTTGGTCCGATCACTGTTGTGGCGGCTTTCGTCCGAAAAGATTGGATCACCGATCTAAAACAAATAGGTGTCCATGATTCAAAACAGCTCAGCGATCAGCGTATTATCGATATCGCAAAACAATTAGTCCGCACCATTCCATACAGTTTATTGGTATTGCATAACGAAAAATATAATGAGCTTCAGAAAAACGGAATGTCCCAAGGAAAAATGAAAGCTCTTCTTCACAATCGCGCCCTTTTAAATGTATTGCACAAAATTTCTCCTGAAAAACCAGACGCCATACTGGTCGATCAATTTGCGGAAGAACCCCTCTATTTTCGATACTTGGAAACGGAAAAGGACATTTGCAAAGAAAACGTCTATTTTCAAACAAAAGGTGAAAACGTCCATATTGCTGTGGCTGCCGCTTCCATTCTCGCTCGCTTTGCGTTTTTAAGAGAAATGGAAAAATTATCAAAGAAAGCTGGGTTCCCCCTTCCAAAAGGGGCTGGTTCCATCGTTGATGAAGCGGCTGCTCGCCTCATTGCCGAAAAAGGCGAAGAAAACTTGATTTATTTTGCTAAAAAGCATTTTGCGAATACGGAAAAGGCTTTGCGGTTGATAAAATAAGCGAAACTTCTATAACGGAAAACTCCGCTAAAGAAGTTCGCTTTATCATTTTTTCTGTTTACTGCTTTTCGCGTTGGTGAAATATTCAATCCTCCGCTACCATCATATCTTGTTTCACGAACAAAAAGAGAGAAAAATCCTTTCTTAAAATCATCCGTTCTAAACAATAAAGGCGGACTCAAACATCGCCGAAAGGTGTGTTGAGTCTGCCTCATTATACACTTTAGGCTCTTAATTCTGCTCCTGTTTTTTCTTTCACAGCAGCAAGCACTTGTTCATGGACATTCATGACTTCTTCATCTGTTAACGTTTTATCCGGATCATAGTATTTAAGAGAGAAAGCGATCGACTTCTTGCCTGGTTGTAAATGTTTCCCTTCATATAAGTCAAAAACGCGGACTTCTTTCAAGAGTTTTCCACCTGCTTCCCAAATGATTTGCTGCAATTTGCCGGCTTCCGTGTCTTTGTCCACCACTAAGGCAATATCGCGTGTAATCGACGGGAAGCGAGGGATCGGATCGTATTGCAGTTCGGGTGATTGTTCATTTAACAAGATGCTCGCTTTAAATTCAAAAACATACGTTTCTTTTAAGTCTAATTGTTTTTGCTTTTGAGGGTGCACTTGGCCGATAAAACCTAGTTTTTGACCATTTAGATAGATTTCAGCAGTCCGTCCCGGATGCATATCAGGAAGTTCTGCTTTTTTCCATTCAACGGCATCGCCAAGGCCAAGTTTTGCGAACAGCCCTCCTAATATTCCTTTTAAAACAAAAAAGTCTGCCAGTTTTTGTTCTCCTTGCCACTCGTTTGCTTCCCACACACCGGTAATGGCTCCAGCGATATGTTCATCTTCCTGCGGCAGATCTTGGCCATTTTGTTTGTGAAAAATCGATCCAATCTCATATAACCCGATTGAATCATTTTGGCGAGCGACATTATAGGATATCGCTTCCAACAAATGGGGAACCAAGCTTTGACGAAGAAGACTTCTTTCCTCGCTCATGGGCATGGCGATTTCAATCGGTTCCGTTTTCTCCAGTACAAATTGATGAACCATATCCCGGCTTGTCAGCGAGTAAGTAATGGCTTGATACAAACCCGCTCCTTCCAAAAACTTACGCACGACGCGGCGCTTTCGTTGATAAGGAGTTAAACCACCCGGAAAGGCAGCTCCTTCCGGCAACGTCTTTGGCAATTCGTCATATCCGTATAAACGGGCTACTTCTTCGATTAAATCTTCTTCAATCGTAATGTCCCCTCGACGCGTCGGAACGGTGACAGTAAACAAATCGTCGCTTGTTTCGGCAGAGAAATGGAGTCTTCTGAAAATATCTACTACATCTTGGTGCATAAGATTTGTGCCTAAAACGCGGTTGATTTTGGAAAGCGAAATCGTTATTTTTTTCGGCTCCGCCTCTAAATCTCCGGCGACTACCGTTTCTCGCAGCACTTCTGCACCAGCATATTTTTCCAGAAGTTCAACAGCTCTTTCTGCCGCTAGTTTGACTCTGTTCGGATCGACCCCTTTTTCGTAGCGGGCGCTCGCTTCACTGCGCAAAGCATGGTCCTTAGATGCTTTTCGAATCGTTGTTCCGTTGAAATAAGCAGATTCGATTAAGACGGTTGTTGTATCCTGCTGAACGTCTGAATTGGCTCCCCCCATCACTCCTGCCAACGCTACTGGCTTGGAGCCGTTCGTGATCACAAGATGTTCCGGCGTCAAAGTACGTTTCACATCATCTAATGTGACCATTTCTTCCCCTGCATAAGCCCGTCTTACTAGAATTTCTTTAGAGCCAAGACGATCATAGTCAAATGCATGGAGGGGCTGTCCATATTCCAGCATGATATAGTTCGTAATGTCTACTACATTGTTATGAGGACGAATTCCAGCCGCCATAAGCCTTGCTTGCATCCATAACGGAGAAGGACCTATTTTTACGTTTTTCACCACTTTAGCGACATAGAGCGGATTATCTTCTTTTGCTTCTACCGTCACTTTTATGTAATCACTGGCTTTCTCCGTGCTCTCATGGTAATCCGTTTGAGGCAGTTTCACATCACGATCCAAAATGGCCGCTACTTCGTAAGCGACACCGAGCATGCTTAAGCAGTCGGAGCGGTTCGGGGTTAATCCTAATTCTAAAATACAATCGTCCAAGTTCAGAGCTGCGATCGCATCGGCCCCTACTTCCGTGGTGTCTGGAAACACAAAGATACCATCGGCAAATTCCTTTGGCACCAATTTTCCTTCAATACCGAGCTCTTGCAAGGAACAAATCATTCCATTTGATTCTTCGCCGCGCAATTTGGCTTTTTTAATTTTGATGCCTCCTGGAAGACGAGCACCTGGTTTGGCTACCGCCACTTTTTGGCCCGCAGCTACATTAGGTGCACCGCAAATAATCTGAACTGGTTCCCCTTCGCCGATATCCACCAAACATTTGTTCAATTTGTCGGCAGCCGGGTGTTTTTCGCATTTTAATACATGGCCAATCACAACATTCTTCATATGTTCTCCCGGTATTTCCACGCTTTCTACTTCAATGCCGGAACGAGTAATTTTTTCCGCTAGATCTTTCGCCGAAATTCCCGAAAGATCCACATAATCTTGAAGCCATTTCAGTGAAACCAACATATTCAAGAAAACCTCCTTTTCTAAATGAACCATTGTTGCCTTTTTATCGCCCATCCATCCTCGTAATCCACGGCCCTTCATGCCATGTACGTACGTGGTGTAAGGGGTTTGGAAGCAACAGCGCCTTTCGTTATGATTCATGGATGGAAAATTGTTTTAAAAAACGGATGTCGTTTGTATAGAAATGACGAATATCGTCTATTCCATATTTAAGCATGGCAATTCTTTCCGGACCCATTCCGAAAGCAAACCCTGTATATTTTTTCGAATCAAAGCCGGCCATTTCCAACACATTCGGGTGAACCATTCCGGCTCCTAATATTTCGATCCAACCAGTGCCTTTGCACACGCTGCATCCTTCGCCGTGGCAAATTTTACAGGAAATATCCATTTCCACAGAAGGTTCGGTAAATGGGAAAAAG
>JADBKC010000090.1 GCA_014896555.1 Caryophanales bacterium
GAAGCAGATATCAGCCAAGTAAATATCAAAGCTACGACTACCGAAAAGCTTGGCTTCCCTGGAAGAGGAGAGGGGATTGCTTCTTTAGCCGTGGTCCTGATTGAGAAAGAAAGAGAATAACCTTTATTCAAAAAGGCAAAGATGTTAAAATACTACAGGAAGAAAACGTATAGAGGATTTTTCCTGGAAAAGATGATCGGGATAGATGGCCGTTTCTGTTTTCTGCTTTTTTCACCAAAAGAGCCGGAAAAACGGCAGCAGAAACATACATCGAATCGATTAGCGCATGAATTCAAGAGGAGGCATTCAAATAATGGCTAGTGAAATACGTGTGCGATATGCGCCGAGCCCGACAGGACATTTGCATATTGGAAATGCACGCACAGCATTGTTTAATTATTTATTCGCCAGAAGCCAAGGCGGAAAATTTATTATCCGGATTGAAGATACCGACCAAAAACGGAATATAGAAGGCGGTGAACAAAGCCAATTAAAATACCTAAAATGGCTCGGAATGGACTGGGATGAAGGTGTCGATATTGGCGGTCCATATGGGCCATACCGCCAGTCGGAACGCACGGATATATACAAAAAATATTATGAAGACCTGTTGGAAAGAGGTCTTGCTTATAAATGTTATTGTACGGAAGAGGAATTAGAAGCGGAACGGGAATCTCAGCTTGCCCGAGGAGAAATGCCGCGCTATTCGGGCAAATGCCGCCATTTAACAAAAGAACAGCGGGAAGCTCTGGAAGCGGAAGGACGTCAACCTAGCATTCGTTTTCGCGTGCCGGAAGGAAAAGTATATGAATTCGATGATATTGTAAAAGATCATGTATCTTTTGAATCGGACGGAATCGGCGATTTTGTCATTGTAAAAAAAGACGGCATGCCGACGTATAATTTTGCCGTTGCGATCGATGATCATTTAATGGGCATGACTCATGTTCTTCGCGGTGATGACCATATTTCTAATACGCCTAAACAATTAATGATATACGAGGCTTTTGGTTGGGAACCGCCGAAATTTGGGCATATGACTTTGATCGTCAATGAAAACCGCAAGAAATTGAGCAAACGGGATGAATCCATTATTCAGTTTATCGAACAGTATGAAGAACTTGGCTATCTGCCAGAAGCATTGTTTAATTTTATTGCATTATTGGGATGGTCTCCAAAAGGGGAAGAAGAAATTTTCTCAAGGGAAGAGTTCATCGAAATTTTTGACCCTGGCCGTCTTTCTAAATCTCCTGCTGTTTTTGACAAGCAAAAGCTAGTGTGGATGAATAACCAATATATGAAACAGTTGGAATTGGACAAGGTAGTGGAGTTGTCGCTTCCACATCTTATGAAAGCGGGCCGCGTTTCGGAAAACTTGTCTCCGGATGAAGAACAATGGGTGAGAAAATTAATCGCACTTTATCAAGAACAAATGAGTTACGGAGCCGAAATTGTAGAGCTATCCGAGCTGTTCTTTAAAGATAAAATTGAGTATAATGAAGAAGCGAAGACTGTTCTTTCCGAGGAGCAAGTGTCGGAAGTCCTGGAATCTTTCTTGACTAAAATTCGCGAACTGGATGTGTTTGAAGCAGCCGAAATAAAAAAGACTATTAAGGCCGTTCAAAAAGAGACAGGCCATAAAGGGAAAAAGCTGTATATGCCGATTCGCGTGGCTGTTACGGGGCAAATGCACGGCCCTGAACTTCCGAACACGATTGAGCTTCTTGGAAAAGACAAAGTGGTTGAACGAATTGAAAATCTTCTTCGTTAACATTATTTTTCGAAAATCAATATATTGAATACCATAAAGGATACAGCGTTGAAGAGGAGAAGTAGAAACCGATGTTTAACAGAGAGAACCATCATCGGCTGAAAGTGGTTTAAACCTCTCGGTTTTCGAAATGCACCTCTGAGTCCACATCTGAAATGCCTGATAGAGTTAAAGTAAGATGTGGCGGCAGCCTCCGTTAAAGGAATTGAGTTTGGGGAACAGGTCTGTTGTCTGCTGTTCTCAAACAGAGTGGAACCGCGCTGAAAGCGTCTCTGTCTTTTACAGGGACGCTTTTTTGCATAAATGAAAACTTTTGAATGAGGGGGCATTCTTGCTTGCGGCTGGGTAGCAGCAAAAAGATGAGTGCTTTGCTAAATTAGTCTCCGTTTTTGCTTGAAATAAAAAATGTCATCAAGATGAAGAAAAAGCACTTGTTTTTTGAAGCGTAGTCATTGCGAATATAGGATCATGCTTTTTTGTAAATCTTGATATGGATATAAGGAGCAGCATTGCTGCAATGAACCAATGATGTAAAGGAGGAGAGATGAATGTTTAAAGCAATGAAGGAAGATATTGAAGTAGTTTTCGAACAGGATCCAGCTGCAAGAAGCTATCTTGAAGTTATCTTGACTTATTCCGGATTGCATGCGATTTGGGCCCATCGGATTGCGCATGCTTTGTTTAAAAAAAAGTTCTACTTTCTTGCCCGAGTGATTTCGCAAATAAGCCGTTTTTTTACCGGAATTGAAATTCATCCTGGAGCCAAAATCGGCCGCAGATTGTTTATAGATCATGGAATGGGAGTGGTGATTGGCGAGACTTGTGAAATTGGGGATAATGTGACACTTTATCAAGGTGTCACGCTCGGCGGTACTGGGAAGGAAAAAGGGAAGCGCCATCCAACCATTAAAGATAATGCGTTGATTGCCACAGGTGCAAAAGTCCTTGGTTCGATTACGATTGGAGAAAATTCTAAAATTGGGGCGGGTTCGGTTGTTTTGAAAGATGTTCCTCCGAATTCCACGGTTGTTGGCATCCCTGGTAGAATTGTCGTCCAAAATGGGAAGAAAATTAAAAAAGATTTAAATCACCGCGATTTGCCAGATCCTATTTCTGATCGTATACATGAAATGGAACAGGAAATAAAAAGACTTCGAGAGGAAATCGAAAACCTGCGGAAAGGGGAAAAAGAGAATGTCAATTCAACTTTATAATACGCTTACTAGGCGCAAGGAAACCTTCGTTCCCCTAGAAGAAGGAAAAGTGAAAATGTATGTGTGCGGTCCGACCGTGTACAATTATATTCACATCGGAAACGCCCGTCCCGCCATTGTCTTTGATACAGTGCGAAGATATTTGGAATTTCGGGGATATGATGTTCATTACGTTTCCAATTTCACGGACGTGGACGACAAATTGATACGGGCAGCAAGAGAACTGGGGGAAGATGTCCCGACACTTGCCAATCGGTTTATCCATGCTTATTTTGAAGATGTGGAATCCCTTGGCTGCAAACGGGCGGACATTCATCCTCGTGTTACGGAAAATATGGACATCATCATTGAATTTATTCGAACCTTGGAAAAGAAAGGATATGCTTACGAAGTCGACGGAGATGTGTATTACCGTACGAGAAAGTTTAAAGACTATGGAAAGCTTTCTCATCAATCCATTGATGAATTAAAAGTGGGAGCTCGGATCGAGGTCGGCGAGAAAAAAGAAGACGCCCTTGATTTTGCGTTATGGAAAGCGGCGAAGGAAGGAGAAATTTCTTGGGATAGCCCGTGGGGAAAAGGACGTCCCGGCTGGCACATAGAATGCTCGGCGATGGCTCGCCATTATTTAGGAGATACTATTGATATTCATGCTGGTGGACAGGACTTAACGTTTCCTCACCACGAAAATGAAATTGCCCAATCAGAGGCTCTTTCCGGCAAGACATTCGCTCGTTATTGGATGCATAACGGCTATATTAATATTAACAATGAGAAAATGTCCAAGTCGCTAGGAAATTTCGTTTTGGTCCATGATATTATTCAAAAGCATGATCCCGAAGTACTGAGGTTTTTTATGCTGTCTGTCCATTACCGCCATCCGATCAATTACAGCGAAGAATTGCTGGAAAACGCTGAAACATCATTGGAACGGTTGAAAACTTCTTATCAAAATTTAAAACACCGGAAAGAAGCAAGTACAAATTTAACCGAAAATGATCATGAATGGCTGGAAAAAATTCAACAGCTTCACGATGAGTTCGTGAATGAAATGGATGATGATTTCAATACAGCGAACGCCATTTCTGTTTTGTTTGAACTGTCCCGGCAAGCGAATTACTATTTAATGGAGAAACATACGTCCGAAAAAGTCATTTCCGCTTTTATGAAAGAATTCGAAGATCTCTTTTCCGTCTTGGGATTGAAGCTGGAAGTGAATGAGTGGCTAGATGAAGAGATCGAACAACTGATTGAAAAGCGGAATCAAGCACGCAGGGAGCGAAATTTTCAACTAGCGGATGAAATTAGGGATCAATTGAAGAATATGAATATTATTTTGGAAGATACGCCGCAAGGGACAAGATGGAAAAGAGGATAAAAGAATGCTGGAATTTGAACAAATGGAGCACGCTGAACAATTAAATGGCCTGGCGCTGGCTTACATGGGCGACGCGATCTATGAAGTATATGTTCGCTGGCATCTTTTAATAAACGGATATGTAAAACCGAATCGTCTGCATAAAGCAGCAACTCATTATGTTTCAGCTAAAGCCCAGGCTATGATTTTGAAAAAATTGATCGATGATTACGTTCTTTCCGAAACAGAGTTGTCTATAGTAAAAAGAGGGAGAAATGCAAAATCCGGCACAGTTCCGAAAAATACAGATGTGCAAACATACCGCTACAGTACCGCTTTTGAAGCGTTGATCGGCTATTTGTTTTTAACGGGGCAGTCATCCCGATTGAATGACATCATCGATCAATCACTGCAAATACCAACAGATTAAAAGGAGGAGGAGCCCCTTTGGATAAGGAATTAATCGCCGGCAGGAACACTGTGTTGGAAGCCCTTCGATCCAAGCGGGAAATCAATAAAATATGGATCGCGGATGGCGCTCAAAAAGGATCAATGATGCCGATCATTAAAGAAGCAAAGAAAGCGAACATTCTTGTTCAATATGTTCCGAAACAAAAGATTGATCAACTAGTGAACGAAAATCATCAAGGTGTTGTTGCTCAAGTGGCAGCATACAAATATGCAGATATAGACGAATTATTTCAAGTGGCTTCTGAAAGAAAGGAAACACCTTTTCTTTTAATTTTAGATGAAATCGAAGATCCGCATAACTTGGGCTCTATCATGAGAACGGCCGATGCTGTCGGTGTCCACGGAATTATCATTCCAAAACGAAGAGCGGTAGGGCTGACAACAGCGGTAGCGAAAGCTTCCACTGGCGCTATTGAATATATTCCTGTTACCCGTGTTACGAACTTGGCTCGGACCGTGGATGAGCTCAAAGAGAGGGGGCTTTGGATTGCGGGGACGGATGCTCAAGGCAGCAAGGATTATCGAAGCATCGACGGAAACCTTCCGCTTGGATTAATTATTGGCAGTGAAGGGCGCGGAATGAGCAGGCTGCTAAAAGAAAAATGCGATTTTCTGTATCGCCTTCCTATGAAAGGCCATGTAACCTCTTTAAACGCATCGGTCGCAGCCGGATTGCTCATGTATGAGATTTTTAGAAATCGTTATCCTTTAGGGGATTAAGATGAACATCTTATTAGTAGACGGTTACAATATTATAGGAGCCTGGCCGGAACTTCAGGAATTGAAGAAAAAAGATTTAGCGGCAGCAAGGGACCATTTAATTGAAAAAATGGCAGAATATCAAGGGTACAGCGGATTTAAAGTGATCGTCGTTTTTGATGCCCATTATGTAAAGGGGGTTGAAAAAAGATATCAAAATTATCAAGTGGATGTCGTCTTTACGAGAGAAAACGAATCTGCCGATGAGTGGATTGAAAAAAAGGCGATCGAGTTGACAAACATTCGAAATCAAGTATATGTAGCAACATCTGATTACACGGAACAATGGGCCATTTTTGGGCAAGGGGCGCTTCGAATTTCAGCGCGAGAATTGCTGATAGAGATGAAAGAGATCGAGAAGAAAATAAAAAAGAAAGTGAAGAAAACGCAGGAGTCAAAATCAGTTTCAAAAATATTTCTTAGCGATGAAGTGGCGGAAATTTTTGAAAAATGGCGCCGCGGTGAGAAATGATTCGTTGACGTTCAAAAAATTTCTACTGTATAATAATTTTATCTATGTTTTTTGCGGTCGGGGGGATGGTGTGAGCTTGAACAATCGGATCTTAAACAGCCGGGTTTTGGAAAAGATGGACGATGAAGAAATTATTGAATTGGTTCATCAAGGGTATAGTGAAGCATTGGATTTTCTGATTCACAAGTATAAAAACTTTGTAAGGGCCAAAGCTCGTTCTTATTTCCTTATTGGCGCCGACAAGGAAGATATTGTCCAGGAGGGAATGATTGGCCTTTACAAAGCCATCCGTGATTATAAAGAGGACAAGCTTACAACCTTCAAAGCTTTTGCGGAGCTTTGCATTACAAGACAAATTATTACCGCCATAAAAACAGCTACGAGGCAAAAACATATACCTTTAAATTCTTATGTATCACTTGATAAGCCGATCTATGATGAAGAATCAGACCGGACGCTTATGGACGTCATTTCGGGGACAAAAATGCTTGACCCGGAAGAACTGTTAATCAACAGGGAAGAATTTGACAGCATCGAGGAAAAAATGAATGAGCTATTGAGCGACCTTGAAAGAAAGGTATTGGCGCTATATTTGGACGGACAATCTTATCAAGAGATTTCCGAAGAGCTAAACCGCCATGTCAAATCGATTGATAATGCTTTACAAAGGGTAAAAAGAAAACTTGAACGCTATTTAGAATTAAAACAATTTTCTATTTAAACGTTTGTTTGACATTTTACAATTATAGTGATATTTTTTTTACATTTCAACGTTATAATCTTATTAGGTGACCGAAAATGAAAAAAAAGTCGTTTTAGCTTGCTCAAAATGTGGTTCAAGAAATGATTCTGTTAACGGAAGCAACACGGCTCAGCGTTTAGAAGTGAAAAAGTTTTGCAAATATTGCAATCAGCATACGATTCATAAGGAGACAAAATAATCGCAAGAGCAAGCTTTATATGGAGGTTTCAACATGTCACGTATTGCTCAATTTTTCCGTAACGTCACATCTGAGATGAGAAAGGTCAGCTGGCCTAATCGGAAAGAGTTAACGAACTACACCATAACTGTCATCGCGACCGTCGCGTTTTTGACCATTTTTTTTGCGGTCGTTGACCTTGGGATTTCATCGATTGTTCGTTGGATATTACAATGATGGTAAAATCTTTTCATTTCCCTTGAATATACCTTCTTTATACATGGTATAATGAAAACAAAATAGTTAAGTTTCAAGATGAAGAAAAAGCCCGGGATATTCGGGTTTTTTCATTTGGACAAAAATTTACCACACGTGATTTCATCGAAAGGTTAAAACAATGAGGATACGGGTTTGTCTTTGCGGGCCCCAATCGGACAAACGAAAAAGCTAATGTGGAAGGTCCATAGAGAATAATGTTTCCGCAGAAAATGATCTGCCGATTTCCACAAAGAGCTAAAGATCTGTATAAACTTGGAGGAGGGAAGGACACTAAGTCCCTTTTAAATGGAGAAAAATTGGTATGTCGTACACACGTATTCAGGATACGAAAATAAAGTTAAAGCGAATTTAGAAAAAAGAGTTGAGTCAATGGGGATGCAAGATAAAATTTTCCGTGTGGTCGTGCCGGAAGAAGAAGAAACGGATGTAAAAAACGGGAAAAAGAAAGTAGTAAAAAGAAAAGTTTTTCCCGGTTATGTACTAGTGGAGCTGGTCATGACGGATGATTCTTGGTATGTAGTGCGAAATACTCCTGGTGTCACTGGTTTTGTCGGATCTTCCGGTTCTGGATCCAAGCCGACTCCTCTTTTGCCCGAAGAAGTAGCGGCCATTTTAAAACAAATGGGCATTGAGGAAAAACGGCTTGACGTTCATTTTGAAATTGGTGAAGTAGTAACGGTGAAAGAAGGTCCGTTTGCGAATTTTGCTGGAACCATTGAGGAAATTGACTCTGACAAAGGGAAATTGAAAGTTCTTGTTAATATGTTCGGCCGGGAGACACCAATTGAACTTGATTTTGATCAAGTCGAGAAATAATTTTGCAACCAACTTGAATTTCTACTAAAAAAGTGGTATTATCATATAAGTCAATGTGTCTCTACTTAGAGGCTGATTTTGATAGATGACTGCATGAGTGGGAGGAGAATCTATTCTCCAAGTACCACATCACGGACTTAAGGAGGTGTGTCTCGTGGCTAAAAAAGTAATCAAAGTAGTTAAATTGCAAATCCCTGCAGGTAAAGCAAATCCTGCTCCGCCAGTAGGTCCTGCGCTTGGTCAAGCTGGTGTCAATATCATGGGATTCTGTAAAGAATTTAATGCTCGTACAGCAGACCAAGCAGGTTTGATCATTCCGGTTGAAATTACGGTTTTTGAAGACCGTTCATTTACATTCATCACCAAAACGCCGCCTGCTGCCGTATTACTTAAAAAAGCAGCTGGTATCGAATCCGGTTCTGGTGAACCAAACCGCAACAAAGTAGCAACAATTAAACGCGACAAAGTGCGCGAAATCGCTGAAACAAAAATGCCGGACCTTAACGCAGCCAGCGTGGAAGCAGCTATGCGAATGGTTGAAGGTACTGCACGCAGCATGGGCATTGTGATTGAAGACTAATGCTAAAGTGATTGTTGACAAGGTTGCGAAGTTGAATGTACGGATTACTTTCACTCGCAGCCTTTATTAGTGGGAGGATTTCCGTTAATACCACATAAGGAGGATATTATAATGGCTAAAAAAGGAAAGAAATATTTGGAAGCTCTTAAGCTTGTTGATCGTACGAAAGCTTATTCTGTTGAAGAAGCAATTGACTTAGTAAAGAAAACGAACTACGCCAAATTTGACGCTACGGTTGAAGCTGCTTTCCGTCTTGGTGTTGATCCGAAAAAAGCCGACCAACAAATTCGTGGAGCTGTCGTTCTACCAAATGGAACGGGCAAAACAGCGAAAGTGCTTGTTTTTGCGAAAGGTGAAAAAGCGAAAGAAGCGGAAGCAGCAGGCGCAGACTACGTTGGCGATACAGAATATATCAACAAAATCAGCGAAGGCTGGTTTGATTTCGATGTGATTGTGGCAACCCCCGACATGATGGGTGAAGTTGGTAAACTAGGACGTATTTTAGGTCCTAAAGGTTTAATGCCAAACCCTAAAACTGGCACCGTTACTTTTGATGTAGCGAAAGCAGTTCAAGAAATTAAAGCTGGTAAAGTAGAATACCGCGTAGATAAAGCTGGGAACGTTCATGTTCCTATCGGCAAAGTTTCATTCGATAATGAAAAGCTTGTTCAAAACTTTGAAACAATCTTTGAAACTTTATTAAAAGCGAAACCAGCTGCTGCTAAAGGAACGTACATGAAAAATGTTTCCGTTACTTCTACAATGGGACCTGGAATTAAAGTAGATCCATCTTCCGTTGCTTTAAAAACAAATTGACAATTTATATTAAATGTAATATAATAAAGTGCGTTTGTAAAACGAATAACATTTGTACCGTAGACAGCAGGTGCTTTCATGAAAGCTTAATTTCCTGCCGAGGTAAGAACGATAGATGCATGTCCTTTTGACATTGTCTTCTTTGCCTCCATGTCTACGCATGGAGGTTTTTATTTGCCCGTGCGGTATAAATGTTCATCTGGCATATATAGGAGGTGTAAAGATGAGCACTGCAATAGAAAAAAAGAAACAAATTGTGGATGAAATTACGGAAAAATTTAAAAACAGCGTTTCGACCATTGTGGTAGATTACCGTGGATTAAATGTTGCGGAAATTACAGAACTTCGCAAACAGCTCCGCGAAGCTGGCGTGGAATTTAAAGTATACAAAAATACTTTAACACGCCGGGCGGCTGAAGAGGCAGAATTGACGGAAATCAACGACGTGTTGACGGGTCCAAACGCCATCGCTTTCAGCAACGATGATGTTGTAGCTCCAGCAAAAATTTTAAACAATTTTGCTAAAGAAAATGAAGCCCTTGAAATTAAAGTTGGGGTTATCGAAGGAAAAGTTGTTTCCTTGGAAGAAATCAAAGCGTTGGCCGAACTTCCGTCTCGCGAAGGTCTGCTTTCCATGCTGCTTAGCGTGCTTCAAGCACCAATCCGCAACTTTGCTCTTGCAGCTAAGGCTGTGGCTGAACAAAAAGAAGAACAAGGCGCATAATCCAAATTGGTATGACTCTATGACTGCTTAGTGATAAAATTATTTAAGGAGGAAAAAAAGATGACGAAAGAACAAATCATTGACGCTATCAAAGAAATGAGCGTTCTTGAATTAAACGATTTAGTAAAAGCTATTGAAGAAGAATTTGGCGTAACGGCTGCTGCTCCTGTAGCCATTGCTGGTGCAGCTGCTGGTGGAGCTGACGCTGCTGAAAAAACAGAATTCGATGTAATTCTTACTGATGCAGGTGCACAAAAAATCAAAGTTATTAAAGTGGTTCGTGAAATCACAGGTCTTGGACTTAAAGAAGCAAAAGAACTTGTTGACAATACTCCAAAGCCAGTTAAAGAAGGCGCTTCTAAAGAAGAAGCTGAAGAAATCAAAGCGAAACTTGAAGAAGTTGGAGCTGGCGTTGAAGTTAAGTAATGACAATTTTATGAAAAAGCTCGCTGAATCAGCGGGCTTTTTTGCACTTATCTCTTCTTGAACAAATCCTTCGAAATCACTCCTTTGGAGGGGATACTATTTGGCAGATCATTATTTTTCGCGTTCCCCCGAAACAAAAAGCAGCCCGATTTACTGGGATTATCAATTAAAAAATCACACTTTTCATTTTAAAAGCGATGCCGGGGTTTTTTCTAAAAAGGAAGTCGATTTTGGCTCGCGTTTACTAATTGAGAGTTTTCGCGCACCTCATTTAGGAGGTCCAGTACTCGACGTCGGCTGCGGCTA
>JADBKC010000091.1 GCA_014896555.1 Caryophanales bacterium
TTCAATACAAACTACCACTATATTGTACCAGAATGGAACAACGCCCGGCCAAGACTCGTTGAAAACAAGCCGCTGAAAGCGTACCAAGAAGCCAAAAGGAAACTTGGAATCTTAGGAAAACCTGTACTGATCGGGCCATACACATTCATCAAACTGTCCAAAGGATATAAGGAAAAAGATCTCCCCATCCTTATTTTGCAGCTTCTTCCACTTTATGAACAAATCTTACAAGAATTGCAAAATGAAAAAGTAGAATGGCTGCAAATCGATGAACCTATTCTCGTTACCTCTATTTCCAAAGAGGAAATGAAAACGATCCAGTTCATTTATCATCAATTGCATGAGGCGGCACCAAACTTAAAAATTATGCTGCAAACATACTTTGATTCCGTCGATTGGTATCAAGAGCTTATGGACTTGCCGGTTCAAGGAATCGGGCTTGATTTTGTCCACGGCGGCGAAAACAATTTAGCCTATCTGCTCACTCACGGCTTTCCTGAAAACAAAGTGCTCGCGGCTGGCATCATTGACGGCCGGAATATATGGCGATCTAATTTGGCGGAAAAACGAAATCTCATGGAAACGATCACTTCTGTCGTTCAGGAATCGAAGCTGTGGATTCAACCGTCCTGCAGCTTAATTCATGTACCTGTTACGACGAAAAAAGAAACAAAATTAGACAAAATCATCAAACAATCACTGGCCTTTGCGGATGAAAAATTAACCGAAATTGTGTTCCTGGCAAGAGATCAACATGGGGTGGATGACGCTTATTTTCAAGAAAACCAACAAATCATCCATACATGGAAAAACCATTCGGAAAGACATCGCCAAAGTGTACAGCAAGCTCAAAAAAACTTACAACATGTATCAGCGAAAAGAAAATCGCCTTATTCTATTCGCCAATCCGTTCAAAAAGAAGCGTTCGACTTACCCTTTCTTCCGACAACGACGATCGGCAGTTTTCCGCAAACAGCTGAAATCCGCAAGGCAAGGCAAAAATGGAAAAAAGGCGAATGGAATAAACAGCAGTACGAACAGTTTATTCAGCAGCAAATTCAAAAATGGATTCGTCTGCAAGAAGAGATCGGATTGGATGTATTGGTTCATGGTGAATTTGAAAGAACCGATATGGTGGAATTTTTCGGGGAGAAACTAGGAGGATTCGCTTTTACTGAAAATGGTTGGGTCCAATCGTATGGCTCACGCTGTGTCCGCCCCCCTATTATCTACGGCGACGTAGAATTTTTGCAGCCGATGACCGTGAAAGAAAGCGTCTATGCACAATCATTAACGGACAAGCCTGTAAAAGGGATGCTTACGGGACCGGTGACGATTTTAAACTGGTCGTTTGTTCGCGATGATAAACCTCGTCAAGAAGTATGCGAACAAATTGCGCTCGCTTTAAGAAAAGAAGTGGAAGCTTTGGAATCAGCAGGCATTACGATGATCCAAGTAGATGAACCCGCTTTGCTCGAAGGATTGCCTTTGAAGGATCACGACAAGAAAAACTATTTGAATTGGGCCGTGCGGGCATTCCAAATCACCACCTCAACAGTCCAAGATACAACGCAAATTCATACTCATATGTGCTATTGCGATTTTTCTTCTTATTTAGAAGACATTAGCAAAATGGATGCAGATGTCATCTCGATTGAAACATCGCGAAGTCATGGCGAGATTATCCCCGCCTTTGAAAAACAAACATACGACAAAGGAATCGGGCTAGGTGTCTATGACATCCATAGCCCTCGCATTCCGTCTGTAGAAGAAATGGCTTCTATTATCGAAAAGTCATTGCAAGTTTTAGATCCCAGCCAGTTTTGGATCAACCCTGACTGCGGTTTAAAAACTAGAGGCGAAAAAGAAGCGATTGCCTCTTTAAAAAATATGACCGCTGCGGCTGACAGAATGAGGAACAAACTGAAGGAAACCACACGCTAACTATATACTGCTGAAAAGAAAGGGGCTCGACTAGCCCCTTTCTTTTCGTTGAAAATATAACGGCTCTTTCCTATATCATAAAAACGTTTAGGCCGTCGCTGTATGGATACTTATGGCTCTCGTAAACTAGCGAATCATCACAACATTCTTCTATTCAACGAACGGGCAAAGAACCGTTTCGACCTTTCAAAATAAAGATTAGAAAACAAAGAAACAATCCCCCCAGATCCCGCTGTCAACACGCTTAAATCGATCCAATGATTCTAAAACAAACGAATCATTTTTACGAAATGAAAATCTGCGATTGAGCTTCAACAAAACTCAAAAACTTTTAAACAAAAATTAGACATAAATGATTTGACTTGTATTAAAAACAGAAATATAATGAATTCGAAAGATTTGAAATCAAGATTTTTATAAATGAAAATTTCAATTCTTTCACTATTTTTTCAAACGAAGGGGTGCCATCAAAATGAAAACTTTCGAAACACGAAACAAAAGTTTTATTAATGGCAGTTGGACAGAAGGTTTAAGCCAACGTACTTATGATATTTTAAATCCTTATGATCATTCAGTGATTTCCACTGTTCGGTTAGCGACTGCTAAACAGTTGGAAGAAGCATTTACGATAGCAAAAGAAGCTCAAAAAAAGTGGGCAAAATCTAAACCGGAAGAAAGACGAGAAGTGATCCTGAAAGCGGCTGAATTTTTGCGCAATCACCGCGAAGAAATTGTGGAAGTTTTTTCTCGCGAAACAGGCGGCACGCTTCTGAAAGCAAACATAGAATTGGATTTAGGATTAGAGATTCTAGAAGAAGCCGCTAAGATGGTAAATGAAATTTACCATGTACGCGAAATCCCTTCGAACATCGGAGGAAAAGTCAATCATGTTTATAGACTTCCATTAGGAGTCATTTCATCGATTTCTCCTTTTAATTTCCCGTTTAATCTATCGATGAGAACGATTGCTCCAGCCATCGCTTTAGGAAACAGCGTCGTTCATAAACCAGATATTCAAGTGGGATTTACAGGCGGTGTCGTGATTGCAGCCGCATTTGAATATGCCGGATTGCCAAAAGGTGTTTTCAACATGATTCTCACTGATCTTGAAGAAATCGGCGATGGTATGCTGACCAACCCTATTCCGAAATTAATCAGCTTCACTGGATCTACTCCTGTCGGAAGACATATTGGTGAAATTGCCGGTAAACATTTCAAACGAGTGGCGCTGGAATTAGGAGGCAACAACCCATTCATCGTTTTATCAGACGCTGACGTTGACCGAGCTGTAGATGCCGCCGTATTTGGCAAATTTATCCATCAAGGGCAAATTTGCATGTGTATTAACCGAATCATTGTTCACAAAGATCTCTATGAACAATTCATATCCAAATTTGTGGAACGGGCTAAAGCGCTTCCTTATGGTAATCCATTAGATCCTAAGACTGTCATTGGGCCGCTGATCAACGAACGGCAATTGGAAAAAGCGCTAGGGTTTATTGAAGAAGCGAAACGCGACGGTGCCAACGTTGCATTGGAAGGAAAACGCGTTGGCAACATTTTAACTCCAACTGTCTTCCGCGATGTAAAAAATTCGGATAAAATTGCCCAAATGGAAATGTTTTCCCCTATCGTTTCGATCATTCCGGCAGAAACAGACGAAGAAGCGATCGAAATCGCAAACGATACGGAATACGGTTTAAGTTCAGCCATCTTTACAACGGATCTAGAAAAAGGCGAACGTTTTGGATTGATGATTGACAGCGGCATGACCCATATTAACGACCAAAGCGTCAATGACGCTCCAAATGTTCCGTTCGGGGGCAATAAAATGAGTGGATTGGGCCGTTTCGGCAATCCTTGGATTGTAGATGAATTCACTGTAACAAAATGGATTTCTCTGCAAACAAAATATCGTGAATTCCCGTTCTAATCACTAAAAAAACAGGCTGTCGAGAAAATCATCGGCAGCCTGTTTTTATATCTTTCACTCATTCCATGAAAAAACATGATTTTTGTATTTTTATTATTGGGCGATTTTTTCGTCCAATCCGTGAACATGGAACAGTGATGCAGCACTCACGTATGAACAAAGACATCAACACCGTCTTGGAGAACCTGAAAGACCCCGTCTCATTTGTAAAGTCTACTCGTCTTTTTGAATGTCCTGCTTAATCCCCTGTCTTCTCTTCCTTGGCACGAAACTTCCACAAACGATATGCCCATATTAAATTAGTTCTCATCTGTGAAATTATTTTCATTTTATAATACAATGATTAATGACTGTTTTGTTTTTTTGATAAAGGGAAATTCGTAAGGGTGTATGCGCATGATGAATATTCTTGTGACACTGAATGCCAATTACTTGCCTCCGCTGAAAGTACTATTACATTCACTGTTCTGCAACAACAAAAACGAGTCATTTTCCATCTATCTTCTATATTCCGACATACCAGATGAAGACATAAAAACTTTGGAGCAATACATAGTATCAAAAGGGCACCGTTTCATTCCGATATTCATAGATTCGAACTGGTTTCAAGATGCACCTGTATTTCGGCACTACACATCCGAAATGTATTATCGGCTGGCCGCTTATCAATTTTTGCCGGAGGATGTCGACAGAATATTGTATCTTGATCCGGATATTGTTTGTATTAATTCGATCACGGAGTTTTATTGGACCGATTTTGAAAATTGCTTATTTGTCGCTGCCGAGCACGAACATTCCGCTAAAATGGCGCGGGCAATCAACAAATTACGGTTGCGCACACCAAATGCGAAAGGCTATTTTAACACCGGCGTGTTGTTGATGAACATGGCGTCCATCCGAAAAGAAGTGAATATAGAGGAGATTTTTCAGTTTATCGAAAAAAATAAATTGAAACTCGTTCTTCCAGACCAAGATGTATTGAACGCTTTATACTGGGATAAAATCAAACCAGCAGACAGCCTTAAGTACAATTATGATGCCCGCTATTATGAACTTTCGAAACTGATTCCAAAGCGGAAACACACTCTCGACTGGATTCGCCGCAACACCGTTTTCATCCATTATTGCGGAAAAGACAAACCTTGGCATAAACAGTACAAAAATGAACTCAAGTGTTTTTACGAACAGTATAAGGAATGAAAAATTTTGCTTAATGGCTTTATAGACAAAATATCAAAAAAGACATGGCCAATGGAACCATTCTGTCATAATATGACAATCGAAATCACGTGTCAAAAATCCACAAGTTTTTCGGTCCAATAGGTTCCTCCCAAGCCATTCATCAACCACTTTCACTTTTTTAAAATATTTCTGTCCACTCACATTCCTTACACTTTCAAATATGCGGAGAACAATCGGAGTAGTTGGCAGACAGAAACATCATTAAAAGTCTCATCACTTTCTCTTTTAGAGTTGTCTGACTCATTTAGGTCGGATATCTTTAGAACCTATCCACGGAATGGAAGCCAACCATATAGACATTTGGCCTAAGTTGACAAAGAAAGATCAAATGTAAATCCATTTGGTCTTTTTTTTGAGAAAACAAACGAGAAAGTATGTATCTTCCCAGAAGAGTATAATATAAAATAAAATGTGAGGAGATGAACGAAAATGAAAAAGGAAGTAATGGAAAGATTTATTTCTTATGTCAAAGTGGACACTCAATCGGATGAAAACAGCAACACTTGTCCATCTACTCCCGGCCAGTGGACGCTTGCCCGCATGCTGGTGGACGAATTAAAAGCGATCGGCATGGAAGATGTGACAGTGGATGAAAACGGCTATGTGATGGCCACCCTTCCGGCCAATACGGAAAAGAATGTCCCGACCATTGGATTTTTGGCTCATTTAGATACAGCCACTGATTTTACCGGTGCCGGCGTTCAACCGCAAATTGTCGAAAACTATGACGGCGGTGACATTGTCTTAAATAAATCTCTAAATGTCGTACTTTCGCCAAAAGATTTTCCAGAACTGGCCAACTATAAAGGCCACACATTGATTACCACGGACGGCACCACTCTTCTCGGAGCCGATGATAAAGCGGGGATTGCCGAGATCATGACGGCTATGGCTTATTTATTGGATCATCCAGAAATCAAGCACGGAAAAGTAAGAGTGGCGTTTACACCGGATGAAGAGATTGGAAGAGGTCCTCATAAATTCCATGTAGACGCTTTTGATGCAAAATATGCTTACACAGTGGACGGCGGCCCGCTCGGCGAACTGGAGTACGAAAACTTTAACGCTGCCGCTGCCAAAATTACGATCAAAGGAAACAACGTTCATCCTGGAACAGCGAAAGGGAAAATGGTGAACTCGACAAAGATCGCAATGGAACTTCATCGTAAACTGCCGGAAAAGGAAGCGCCTGAATATACGGAAGGATACGAAGGTTTCTATCATTTGCTTGCTATTAACGGTGAAGTCGAACAAACAACCTTGCACTACATCATCAGAGATTTTGATCGAGAACAATTTAACGCACGAAAAGCCAAATTAGAAAACATTGTAGAAGAATTCAGAAAGGTATACGGAAAAGAAAACATTTTGTTGGAAATCAAAGATCAATACTATAATATGAAAGAAAAAATTGAACCGGTCAAAGAAATTGTCGACATTGCATATGAAGCCATGAAGAATTTGAACATTGAACCGAAAGTCACGCCAATCCGTGGAGGTACAGATGGCGCACAGCTATCATACATGGGTCTTCCGACACCCAATCTTTTTGCAGGCGGAGAAAACTTCCACGGCAAGTATGAATACATCTCCGCCGACAATATGGTAAAAGCAACGAACGTAATTATTGAAATCATTAAACTGTTTGAACAAAAGACTCAAGCATAAAACCTTGCCTCCATGATTTTGCCAAAAACACGCCGGAACCATCCACAAAAACGAACTCATTCCTCAACTGGGTTCGTTTTGCCTTTTTCCGGCGATTGGAACGGAAAAAGAATTATGATAGGAAAAAAGATTTATACCTTCGTCATCCTTTTTCAATAGTGGCGATTTTACCGAAAAACGAAATCAAGGAATGCAGAAAATGATCGATGTTCATATAGACACCGTTTCATACAAAATTTTGATTTCAAAATATTTACTTTTATCTGAATATTTGATACCATTTAATTATTTAAAAGAAAGAAGGAACAACTTTGGAACAACACTTCATCCAATCACTGCAAACAAAAAAGCCGCCGTTTCGTGCGGATCAAGTGGGCAGTTTGTTAAGATCAAAACGGATTCAAAAAGCTCGTTCGCAAAGAGCAGCAGGCGAAATAACAGCTGACCAATTGCGGCTGATTGAAAATGAAGAAATCGCACGGATCGTTGAAAAACAAAAAGAAATCGGACTTCAAGCCGTGACAGATGGTGAATTTCGCCGAGCATGGTGGCGCTTTGATTTCCTTGAAAACCTTGATGGCGTGGAAGGCTATGAAACAGAAAGCGGCCTCGCATTTCATCAAATGCAAACAAAGTCTCATGGAATTAAGGTGACAGGAAAATTGGATTTCACAGACCACCCTATGCTGGAAGATTATCAATATCTCTATAGCATCGCCGGCAGCCATATTGCCAAAATGACCATTCCAAGTCCAAGTATGCTTCATTTAAGAGGCAAAATCGAAAAAACCGCCTACGCGGACGAAGAAGAGTTTTTCCATGATTTAGCTAAAACTTATCAAAAGGCGATACAAGCTTTCTATGATGCCGGCTGCCGCTACTTACAGCTCGATGATACGTCTTGGGGCGCCCTGTGTTCAACCGAGAAAAGAGAAGAAATGCTGGCTCAAGGAGTAGACCCCGATCAATTGAGCACTACATACATGAAGTTAATAAACGAAGCTGTGGCGGTCCGTCCGGATGATATGACGATTACCATGCACATTTGCCGTGGCAATTATCGCTCGACATGGTTTTCTTCCGGCGGATATGAGCCGGTAGCAGAAGTCCTGTTTAACGGATTGAATATAGACGCCTTTTTCCTCGAATATGACAGCGACCGAGCTGGCGGCTTTGAACCGCTCCGATTCGTGAATCGATCCGATTTGAAAATTGTGCTCGGCTTAATCACATCAAAAGCGGGAGAACTGGAAAACCCAGACGATATTAAACAGCGCATTGATGAAGCCTCCCATTATGTTGATTTAAACCAATTATGTTTAAGCACACAGTGCGGTTTTGCTTCAACAGAAGAAGGCAACTTGTTAACGGAAGAACAGCAATGGGCGAAACTGCGCCATGTCGTTCAAATTGCCCAAGATATTTGGAAATAATACAATGTATTGAGAAAGACATATCATTCCGGTATTCACGGGTGATATGTCTTTTTATCAATGAAACCGAAACGTCGATTTTATGTTCTCTAAACAACACCGCCCCCCCAATCTGAAACGGATCGATTTTCC
The DNA here is from genome assembly GCA_014896555.1 of Caryophanales bacterium. Lineage (GTDB taxonomy): Bacteria > Bacillota > Bacilli > Bacillales > DSM-4216 > Bacillus_O. The sequence goes on from JADBKC010000091.1 coordinate 8,353, forward strand.
CATCAACACAAAATGATTTAAAAAATTTCAAAAGGATCATGAACGGAAATCGATTTTTTATTTTTGTGAATGCAACTCAATGAATCTTTAGGAACTATTGTATAGATTCATTGAAAAACGGAAAGAAAAGCGAGGAATAGCGATGAAAAAATACCAAGTCTTTTTGTTTCTAGTCCTAGCCAACTTATTTTGGGCAGGTAATTATGTATTCGGAAAATATGTAGTGGCCGAAATGTCTCCTTTACAAATGACATTTTCCCGTTGGGTGATTGCGATCTTTCTTTTATTCCCTCTCGCTCATTGGATTGAACGTCCGGATTGGAAAAACGTGTGGGATAAGTGGAAAATTCTCATCGTTCTGTCGCTGTTGGGGATTTTAGGATATAACCTTCTTTTATATGAGGCCTTGCGGTTTACGACCTCCTTAAATGCAGCGCTGGTCAATTCGATCAATCCGGCAGTCATCGTCCTTTTTTCCGCCATTCTTTTAAAGGAAAGAATTTCGCTGGTGAACGGCTTCGGCCTCGTCATTTCCCTTCTGGGGGTTCTTCTTGTTTTAACGAAAGGTCACTTGGAGCAAATTTTTCTCATTGACTATAACCGAGGCGATCTCCTCATGCTCTTGGACATCCTCGTTTGGACGTTTTATTCCATTTTAGGGAAAAAGATTCAAAACGTTCCCCCCATTTCTGCTACTGCGGTATCCGTATTATTGGGATTGGTGATGCTTCTTCCTTTTATTCTTGTTTCCGGCGTCCACTTTCCTCTTAGCAAAGAAGCCGCGATAGGAATCTTCTATATTGGAATTTTTCCGTCCGTCGGATCTTTTGTTTTCTGGAACGCGTCCATTCGAGAAATTGGCCCCAGCCGAGCGGGAATTTATTTGAATTTGATCACAGTATTTACCGCTCTTCTAAGCCTCATCATGGGCAAACCTATTACTTTCGTGCAGATTTTAGGAGGACTCCTCGTCTTTATCGGCGTCTACTTATCCAGCCAAAAAGGAAAGCAAGCACAGACAGAACCATTAAGACAGCAAAAAGCAAGTACGAAATAATTAAATCGATTATGATTGTCCATATAAATATTGTTCAAGCCTGTTGGAAATCTTCCAACTATAATGGACCCATAAAACTAGACACGAAATGAGGAGATGTTAAAGTAGGTTTATGAAAAGAAAACGATATACACCAGAGTTTAAATCCCAGATCGTGCTAGAGGTCCTAAAAGAAGAAAAAACGATGAGTGAAATTGCCTCCTCTCATGGAATCCATGTGAATCAGATCCGGCAATGGAGGAATGCGTTTCTTGAACAAATGCCCCAGTTGTTTGCGAAAGAAAATAAGAAAGTAGATCAAATGAAGGCTGACTATGAACAACAAATTGAAAACCTTTATGCCGAAGTCGGTCGTTTAACCACGCAATTGTCGTGGCTTAAAAAAAAATCTGGCCTTAAGGAGTAGGGCAGAGCGTATTGACATGATTGATTGGGACCATGCAGAACTCCCTATTGCCACCCAGGCTGAATTGCTCGGACTCAATCGGTCCAGCTTGTATTATAAGCCTGTGGAGCCTTCTCCTGAAGAAGTGTTCATCAAGCACCGAATTGATGAAATTTACACCAAGTATCCGTTTTTTGGCTCCCGGCTTGACGATGGGGTCCACCATAATTTTTCTTGATGAACCATTTACAGCGTTAGACCAAAAATCCCAAGAAATAGCGAAAAACATATAGCAAAAATGGGGGAGCGATTTTATTTGTTAGCCACTTGAAAGATTTACAGCGTGAACTAGCAAATAAAATTTATTTAATGTCAAATGGAAAATTAAAGGAGATGTAGCGATGAGGATAATGTATTCTATTATATTTATTGTTTCTTTAATTATAATTGCATACTTTTCTAAGACGAATTATATAAATCAAACGTCAGGAAAAATAATTGTAGCAGTTGCTTTTGGTTTTTTAGTTTCGTCAATTTTAAATATTTTTAAAAAAAGAAAATAATGCGGTTTTCTGAAATCTTTTCCTTTCAGATAAGTTAGTTTCGTATACAATAACATCATCTTCATGAATAAGATTTTTTCTGATGTACTGAATGTTAATCGACTACCAAGGTTGTCGATGTTTCTAAACCAAGATGATGTGACCCGACACCAATTGCACGGCGAGGAGATAATGGATTTGGAAAATGAAGTTCCAAACGAGTCTTCCGTGATTAGGTCATCTTTCGGGCAGACATCCCTATTCTTCACCATTTTCATTCGTGCTGGTATTAGAACTTGTTCACTTCGTTGGTATCGTTGAAACGATTCGGTGGTGAACTTCCATCTCTTATTCGTGAAACTCGCAAGGATAACCTTCCCATCCGGGTCGTCAACTGACATGGATACGGACTGTTTCGATAGACTTTATGTTTATCCGTTTGTTCATAACGGCGGGCACCAGGTTTCTTTTGTTTGCGCCTAGAGGAATTAATTAGGGATTTATTCCAGCAGATTCCCTCATCCTTCGTCGATAATCCGTGCAAAAGTCTATCTTTTACGGGAATATGATATT
>JADBKC010000092.1 GCA_014896555.1 Caryophanales bacterium
ATCTTATTCAGCATTTTTAGGTAAGAAAGTGTTCATTTCTACTTGGCGGTTACAAGAAAACTTAGATGACTCGAAAAGATCATTTTTTGTGATCTTTTCGAGTTATCCTCATTCTTGTGTTAACCAATAAATTTTTTCCACTTTTTCCCGAAACGGCTCGACATGAACAAACCGAGCTTCTCGAAGTACTTCTTTTCCGTCTACGAATAAAATCAAAACAGGGGCAGTGAATATGGTAAAATGCCCTGCAATTTCCGGGACGTGATCGGCATTGATAAGAGCCAGTTGAATATTGGGAAAATCAGCCATGACATTTTTAATTTTTGGCAATAAATCATGGCATACACTACAATTATTTCTGGATATATATAAAAACGCTAAATGGTGATGGTTGACAAAATCATCGACTTCTTTGATTGAAAATAGTTCCTTCATAACATTCACAAGTAAGTCCCCTTTCGCAACGATTTGGAACAAAAGCGTAAAATGATTATAACACGCCAAACAAGAGAACCGGATCATCGGTGCTCAGATGCAATCGAATAATGTCGAAAAAACTTTTCATTAAGTGGCTGAGATGAAATCCCTACAAGAAAAGCAAAAGAGCTGTCTAAGTTTTTGATACAATTCATAATGAAATCATTTTATTATTCAGAGGTGGCCACGTTGAAACATTTACAGCAAAAAATCATTAAATTCCGCGATGCTCGTAATTGGAGTCAGTTTCATAATCCAAAAGATTTAGCGATTTCATTAAGTTTAGAAGCAGGGGAATTGCTAGAGAATTTTCAATGGAAAAGCAGCGAGGAAGCTGTGGAAGGGAACTTTGAAAACATCAAAGACGAAATCGCCGACGTAGTCATTTATGCACTGTTGCTTTCGCATGAATTAGAAATTGATTTAGAGGAAGCCATTAAAGAGAAAATAAAGAAAAACGAACAAAAATATCCAATAGAAAAATCTTATGGATCGAAAAAGAAATATACGGAATTAAAGTAGTAAGGCTGGATCCATAAGAGGCTAACAACAACTAGGAAAATCGAATGTCTAAAAAATTTGCCAATGCTTGATGAAATGCTGCCAATTTGGCGGATTTCTTACGGGATGGAAAGCGACTATTTTCGTTGCGATGGCTAGCAGGATCTATTAAAGCCGCCACAAGGGCCCAAACAATAAAAAATGGTGCAAAATACTAATGACAACACATAGAAAACCGATAACGATGAAAAAGAACAGATTTTCTTTTTTTAAAATCATCATTCATCATTTGGTCATCGGATGATGCGTTATGGATGAATAATCAATTAGATCTTGGCAAGAAGTTTCTTCTTTATAAGTCATAATTACTTTTAGAAACAAAAATCATTATAGTTCAGTCTTTCACAAATGAAAAAGAACAATTATGGGAAATACTGAACAATATATACGATTTGAATAAAATGAAAACGATTGTTTAAAAGATATCTTAATAATGCTCTTTTTTTTTGGGTATTTTTATGATTTTGGCATTGAAACATATTGTTGCGGCTTTAACTTTTTTTAGCAAATTGGAAACTTGGAAAAATAAGGTTCATGAAAATTTGTAAATATTTTAGAACTTAGGAATTTTTCCTTCTAAAGTATGATAAAATGGAGCAAAAGCATAATGGAGGTTCTTTGCTTTTTATTCTTTATCTTCCCGTATTAAGGATATGTGGGGAAGGCGTTGGTAGTAGCAAGGAGACTGGATTCTATTTTTATTGGAGGAAATAAATGTATCGATTGATCAGTACGATCTTATTTTTGTTAGTGAAAATGTTTCGGCTTTTAAAGGTGAAGGGGAAGGAACATATTCCGTCTGATGAAAGATATGTGGTGACGTGTTCTCATAGAGGATGGGTAGATGTCATTATGTTGGCTCTTGCTCTTTATCCAATACCTGTCCATTATATGGCGAAGAAAGAGCTTTTTAAAGGGAAATGGAAAGATCGTTTTTTCCGTTCTATTAATGCGTTTCCTGTCAATAGGGAACATCCGGGTCCGAGTGCTTTAAAAATTCCTATGCAGATCTTGAAAAAGAATCAATGTGTAGGCATATTTCCGAGCGGGACGCGAACGAGTGAAGATGTCCCTTTAAAAAGAGGAGCTGTGACGGTCGCATTAAAATCGAATGCCCCTATATTGCCCGCTGCTTACAAAGGGCCTACGAACTTTAGCGGAATATGGAAGGGAGAAAAATCTCACGTTCTATTCGGCAAACCTCTTATCTTTAATAAAGAAAAACAAGAAATGAACCGAGATGAATTAATCGAGTTTGCCTTAAAACGATTAGAGACCCGAATAAAAGAGTTGGAAAATGATTTAGAAAAAGAATAAAGGCACGATACCCATCGATTGGATGATGGGTATTTTTATTGTTTGCAAAGCAGTATGAACGTTAAGAAGGGCAGTCATTAAGACAATGGCGTTTCATTCGGTTGGTAAAGTGGAGCATTAACGATGGAAGTGGGACCTTAAGAAGTTTGTAGTGTTGATAGACCAATCCTGTGAATTTTGTTCATAAACCAGGGAGAGAGTCGCTCCATTTCTGGTTCACGTTTTTCATGTATAATAAAAATAGAAGAAGTGATTTCATCCCTTTCATCGAGGAGATGCAGTCAGAAGGAGATTCAGGTGAGGAACATGGATGAACTAAAAATAGACGATGTGGCCAAGCAAAGCGGTTTAACGAAACGAACGATTCGATACTATGAACAAATTGGGCTTCTGCCTTCTCCTCCGAGAAGCAAAGGGGGAATTAGGCTTTATTCACAAGAGCATGTGGAGTTTTTAAAAAAAATTACGAATGCGAAAGAAGTATTAGGATTTACTCTTCAAGAGCTGCAACATTTTATTTCTTTAAGCAATACATTGGAACAGCAAAGAGTGAAATACCGACGGGTAAAAGGAACAAGCGAACAAAAAGACAAAGCGGAGGATTTAATTCAAGCATTAACCGATCTTTTAAATACAGTCGATGCGCAATTATTGCTCATTGAACAGAAAAAGGAAAAAATTTTAAAAGTAGAGTCTGAACTAACGGACCTTAAGAATAGGGCGGAAAAGGCCATTGAACGATTGAAAAAGGAAAAATAAGGTGAAACTTCCATCAGTGGGGTGTTCATCCCCCGCTGATGATTAGTTGAACGAATCGAGCAAATTAGGGCAGTTATTCCCGCTTATATCTCTTTCCTGTCGTACATATCCAGAGAAAGGGATTTACTGCCTGTTGATATGGGATAAAAGTTTTTCAAGCATAGTTGAAATCAGTGGAAAAACCTGAATCAACTGTGCTTTTTTTATATAGATGAGAAATCCGATGCTTTCAGAAAGGGAATCCTAAAAGAACCTTGTCCATATCGGATGCAAGAAAATAAGTTTAGTGCGCATGCTCATAGTGATTTGGGGTGCCTAGATTCATCCATGCATGTTCCAAGTGCAGCCTACACATATTATGAATAATGGAAGTAGAAGGGAGTCATTGTGTTGCTTGGGACTATTGGAAAAGCTTTATTTCTCATTATTGCAGGCATACTGCTGCTTCGGATTGCAGGAAGGAAAACCATTTCACAAATGACGCTGCCGGAAACGATTATCATCATCTCGATAGGCACCATTATTGTAGAGCCTGTGGCGCAAGAAAGCCTTCTAGGCACCATTTTGGCGACTTCCACCTTTATTGGAACATTGGTCGTGGCCGAAATTTTGCAGATAAAGTTCAATCGATTGGAAACATTTTTATCCGGAAAAGCAAAGGTCGTCATTCAAAATGGGCAAATTCAAACGGATGCGCTGCGCAAACTTCGATTAACAGTGGATCAGTTGGAATTGCGTCTTCGCCAGCAGGGCATTGCCAATTTTTCCGATATAAAAACGGCCACCATTGAACCAAGCGGGCAATTAGGATATGAGTGGACAGAGGATGCCAAGCCTTTAACCGTGGGTGAGTTTAAAAAGTTGATGCAAGCCTATATAAAAAATGAAGAATCGAAAGAAAGCCCCCAAATCAATATTTTTGATGAAATTACAGAGAAAAAGTCTACTCCTGATTCATTGAAATAAGAGAAGTATTGAGAGAATAGCCATTCCAACCGGAGGAAATAAGCCGTTTTCTTAAAACAATCCAATTTTAGAATCGAAAATGATAATGGATAGGGAAAACGGTGATACATAAAGTCATTCATTGCCAATGGTTCAAATTCTTGTGTGAAATGATCCCGTATCGGCAAAGGGACAACTATTGTAAATTTTTTGTTGAAGCTGCTGTAGACTTTGAAAGAGATCGAACGATGCATGATATAATAAATTGAAATGTAAATGGGGAGTTCATCCCTTGATGGTTGACGGAATAAATCGGGCCGTTTTGTTTGTATGCCTCGATCAAGCCGGATAAAAGGCATTGGAACATAAGGCTTTGTTTTAGAATGACCAAGATGGAAGGGGTTGGAATACTTTGAAAGTTTTAGTTGTTGGAGCGAATGGCCAAGTTGGGCAGCATGTTGTCCGCTTATTAAAAGAAAGCAATGAACATTCAGTGCGAGCAATGGTCAGAAAGGAAGAACAGGCTCAATCTTTCGAAAAATTAGGTGTAGAAACAGCGATTGCCGATTTGGAAGACAGCGTGGACAAAATTGCAGAAGCGGCGGAAGGCTGTGAAGCAATTGTCTTTACTGCCGGTTCCGGCGGACACACGGGAGCAGACAAAACGCTGTTGGTGGATTTGGATGGTGCTGTGAAAACAATGGATGCCGCCGAAAAATTGTGGATTAAGCGGTTTATTATGGTGAGCGCCATTCAAGCCCATAATCGGGAAAACTGGAACGGGGCCATAAAGCCGTACTATGTGGCCAAACACTATGCGGATGTTATGCTGGAACAAAGCAGTTTAGCTTATACCATTATCCGTCCCGGTGGATTATTGAACGAACCAGGAACGGGAAAGGTTTTTGCGGCTGAAAATTTAAATAGAGGGATGATTCCTCGGGAGGATGTGGCGAAAACCATTGTGGCCGCTCTAGATGAGGAAAATACGTATTACCGTTCCTTTGATCTGATTTCCGGTGAAATTCCGATTGCCGATGCTTTGAAAAATCTATAGTCTTTTTTCAATGATGAAAAAGCCCTCCATCCGTATTTCAACATCTCTTTGATGCGGATTTGGAGGGCTCTGTTTTCGCCATTATTTTTGATAATTCAAAAGCCAACCAATGCCGTATTTGTCTATCACATTAGCATGAAGAGCGCCCCAAAACGTATCTTGCAGTTCCATAATCGCTTGGCCGTCGGCAACCAACGATTGATAAACTTTACGAATTTCTTCTTCACTGTCAAATTCGATCGTGATTTTGACACTATCCCCTTTTTCCACATGGCCGAAAGGATCGGAGAAGTGGATAATGCTGTTTCCAAGATGCAGCTCGGCATGCAAACATTTGCCTTCATGATCTTTAAACATTTCAACATCGTCAGCTAATTGAACATTTTTCATTTCTACGCCCAATACCTCTTGATAATAGTTCAGTGCTTCGTTACAGTTTTCCACAATGACATAAGGATTGACACTTTTCATATTTTTATCCTTCTTCGCATTTCCGTATTGTCAAAATTTATAGATAAAATCTAGATGATTTATTGATATATAAGGTTTTATAAACAAAAAACTTGCCACCCCCATTGTTTTAGGGTATTAGTGAGGTAACCACACACACCAATCCTAAAACAAGGAAGTGACAAGTTTGTTACCTCCATTATTAACCTATTTGCTTGAATATATCAAGTACCAAGATCAAATTATTCGAACATTACTTACCCTTCTGATTGGAAAAAACATGTTTGATAAGCCAACTGAAAAGCCTGTCAATAAGCCTTATCAAAAACTCCAGGTGGATGAGTTGCCAATCATTGAAACTCTACAAAAGCTTGATTATCAAATTCTTCTCAAAGAATATTTGGAGAAGAACGGGAAACCTCTCAAACCTGTTCAGAGGCGTTCCAATTCAAAAGGTAAAGTACCTTCATCCATGAAATGTCCAAGGTGTGGTGCTCCGTCAGATTATCTTTATGCCAATAACGGAGGTAAAGGACAGTATCAATGCAAGGTGTGTGCGTGTCTGTTTAATAAAAAGAATCAATATGCCAAGGAGGCTGTACTAAAATGTCCACACTGTTCGAAAACACTCGAGAAGATTAAGGAAAGAAAAGATTTTCTCGTATTTAAGTGCAAAAACAATGACTGTCCGTATTACAAAAAGAAACTGCAAGGAATGTCTAAAAAAGAGAAAAAGCAGTTCGAAAAGGATCCTCAGTCTTTTAAAGTTCGATACATATTCCGTCAGTTTCAAATTGATTATCAGCCGTTAGCCAAACATTCACCTAAGAAGCCAAAAGTGGATTTGTCCAGGCTTCATGTGTCACCGCACACATTGGGGCTCATTTTAACCTACCATGTAAACTATGGCTTATCGGCTCGGAAAACAGCTGCACTGATGAAGGATGTTCATGGTGTACCCATCTCTCACCAGAGTATATTGAATGACGAAAACAGCGTAGCACTTCTGCTCAAACCTTATGTGGATCAGTATCCTTACGAGCTTTCTGTGCCTGTAGTCATTCCGGAACTAAAAGAACTGCCGAATATGCCTGCACGTTGGACAAAACTGATTCGTTTAGCTCAACAATGGCTAGTGGAGCAGACTGTCTAACTTTTTGTTTAGCAGAGCCCTTACCAGCATCGGCGAAGCGAACTCTTGACATACCGAACCAGTCAATGGTTTAAAATGGGAATTGGCAAGGGCTTCTTTGGTGTGACTTCTTTTTGTTCCCTTCGCCCTTGTTGGTTCGAAATCAAACCATTGACGTGTTTGTCAAGAGCGATTGCGGCGGCATTTTCTCTATTTTCGTTAGAACACATCCTTCCAATACGGAGTTTTCATAGAACTTTTGACACTACCTCTAAAAAGCGTTAATCATCCCATTTTAAGAGAAGGAAATATACATAGCCACTATAAATTTTGAGGGATAAGATAAATCAATCGAAAGTCCTTTTATTTTTGTAAAAATGATCCATATGACAATGATTTCTTCCTGATTAAAACCCTATATGAACGCTAACTGCCGAAGTTTGATCCAGAATCAGTTTACGGAATGCCTCTCTTTGAGGATGCTGAGAAAATAAAAATCCTGATCAAAACAACAGTGTCGGGATGTTGCTAACCGAAAAATTTTATTTCAAAGAAGCTTTTGGGGAATAAAAAGAGATGGATTGAGAATCGCTAGTTACCTTTCCTACAATGATTTGCAAAAGAATCCATTTATCTAGTTTTGTGAAGCGGATGCAAGGTGATATAATAAAATTAAAAGAATGTAAGATCTTTCTAGTTTCGTTTTTACGTAGAATAAAAGAATTCATTGCGTGCCTCTGGGGGGATGAAGATGAAGAAAAAAGCGGCGTTTTACGCTTTATCGCTGTCGGTATCTTTGGCTTTAGGGTTGAATGTGGGATCGGGGTTTGTCTTGGCAAATGACCAGCCCTCCTCTCAAAAAGGCGAAAAAGAAGTGGTAGTCGTCTACAAAAATATGAAAGGAAAAGAGGCCGCTCTTGAAAATAGCAACGATGTAGAACATCAGTTTAAAAGCATTCCAGCTGTTTCTGTTACGGCGGACAAACAAGATGTTCGTCAATTAGAATCGAATCCAAATATTGCGTATGTGGAAGAGAACGTGCCGTTTCAATTGGCTGATTCGAATTTTCAAACATTAAGCAAAAGCCGTATCGCCTCTTCGTATGAAAAAGCTTGGGACTTGCAGGCGATTAATGCATCCAAAGCTTGGGAAAACGGAGTGACTGGAAAAGGCGTCAAAATCGCCGTGATTGATACGGGGATTGCTCCTCATTCGGATTTGAATATTGCAGGAGGCATTTCCACTGTCGATTACACGTCTTCCTATAAAGATGATAATGGGCATGGTACTCATGTTGCGGGGATCATTGGTGCTAAACGAAATGGCGTAGGAATCGCCGGTGTCGCACCGGATGCTCAGATTTATGCAGTAAAAGCGCTGGATAAGAACGGATACGGGAACTTGCAAGACATTGCAGAAGCTCTGGATTGGGCCATTGCGAATAAGATGGACGTTATTAACATGAGCTTTGGGACAAACACCGACTCCAAAATCCTCCATGATTTGGTCGATAAGGCATACAAAAGCGGCATCTTGCTTGTCGCCGCAGGAGGAAATAACGGAAATTCTGCCGGCACAGGGGATACGGTGGAATACCCGGCCAAATACAGCAGTGTTGTGGCAGTATCATCATTAGATTCAAATAAAAATCGTTCTGTTTTTTCCGCTACTGGCCCCGAAATTGAAATATCGGCACCCGGAGAGAATATCGTCAGCACCTTTTTGAATGGTGATTATGCAGTCGGAAGCGGCACTTCGATGGCGGCTCCTCATGTGGCCGGCATGTTGGCTTTATTAAAACAAATGCACCCTAATGAAATGAACAGCCAGCTTCGGCGAGACGCGGAGAATGAAGCAATAGATCTTGGGAAAAAAGGAAAAGATGACTGGTACGGCTATGGGATGGTCTTTTACCACCCATTGAATGTGTCTTCCAAGAGTGCGAATGAAACTGTGCAAGCTAAATTAAAGACAGCTCAGCTAGCAGTGGAATCGGCGGAGAAAAACCGCACAAAGAAATATGTGGATGCCGCACAGCAAGCGGTCAGCAGATTGAATAATGGCGTGGACAAAACACAGCTGCAAAGAAGGCTGGACGCCGTCAAAAAGAGCTTGTCAGATCAAGCTCAAAAACTAGTTTCGTATGTAGAACACCATCGTTCTCAAGCCAATGTCGAAAAAGCGCTCAAAGCGGTTTCCAACCTGCCAGCTGGCGCGGAAAAAACCAATTTGCAAAAACGGATCAATAAAGTGCAATACTTGATCAACTTGCAGCAAGCCCAAAAATATGTGAATTTAACTCAAAAATATAAGAAAAAAGCCTACAAATCAGTGGCGCAATCTTATATTAACAAGCTTCCTAAGGGCTCAGAAAAAACAAGGCTTCAAAAACGGCTCAATTCAATGCAGGTTCGGTGATAGAAAAACGGGGCTGACTCAAGAATAAAATTTTTGAGATTCAGCCTCTTTTTTGTTGGCTATTCTCTACATTATCGTTTTTCTAATGGTTCCATTTATGAATTCCCTCCCCTTAAGAGGGACGATTCATTTTTTATTGATAGAATGAAAAACAGCCTCCATTGCCGCTCCTATCGAAATGGCAATGGTAATGTGCCCGAGTACAACACCAATGATTTCGCCAATCACAGCACCAAAGGCTATAAAATTGATATTGGATTCCCCATTTTTCTTAGACATAGTCCATACTCCTTCTTTTTATCATCATGTTTTTTGGAATTTTTCCATCTCTAAATGGCAAGAAGGGATGGAAAATTCATTTATTTCACTCCAATATTCAATCCAGCTTTTCTAAGATTCGAATGATTTTATGAATGGCATAATCCAAATCAATCAAATCCTCTTCATTGAGCTGATCTATTTTTTCGCAGAATACGTGATAGGAGTCTTCCCAGCGCTTTTTCACTGTTTCTTTTCCTTTTTCGGTCAATTTGATTTTGACAAATCGCCGATCGCGATCATTCCTCGCTTTTTCCACATAGTTGTTTTCCGCTAACTTAGCGATCAGAGGGGTCAGCTGTTGCTTAGAAATGTTGATGTTTTGGGCTAGTTGCGTCATGGAGACTCCCTCCTTTGTATGAAACAATTCCTCCAGAATATGAAATTGCAAATGGGTCAAATCAGACGGTTTTGGAGCGGATTTATGGTTTGTGCCAGATTTATTCATCTTGTTGTAAACGAGCGGAAGAAGTCGGATAAATCTCTCTGCGATCTTATCTGTTTTTGAAGTCAATCCCACACATCCCTTTCCTGATTTTAATAGCTTGTTTGTAATTAGTAAATAAAAATTTATTATGTAATAAGAAAAACCTACGTATTTAATAATATTATACATCATATTATATATTAAAAGTAAATGATAATGAACTATTTCTAGAAATTAGAAAACATTTCTTTCCTAATTTTCCACTTGTGTTGTTTGTCTTATAAAAATGCAAGAATAGCATTCCTTGATCATTTGGAACGAAAGAAAGGAAAATCTTTTGAGTCGTTCCAAGCGAAGGGAAATCTGTTATAATGTAAATGTAAAAGAATAGCGTTTGACGAGGAGGAGTCTGTCACCAAAGGGATCATTGCGTCCTTTGGTCACAGGCTCTTTTTTATTTTTTATTGTTATGGAAAAACAAAGAAAGGGAAAGGTGGTAAAGGGATGTTTGTTCTCCAATTGGCGCTGAGTGTGGCTGCTTCAAAATTGGCGGGAAATATAAGCGTTAGGCTTGGTCAGCCAACTGTTCTAGGTGAACTGTTGGTTGGAATCGTTCTTGGACCTTCGGTGCTGGGGGTGATTCATGATACCGACATTTTAAAGGAAATGAGCGAGATCGGTGTGATTTTGCTCATGTTTATCGCTGGTATGGAAACGGATCTAAAAGAATTCTCGCGCTCTGGAAAAGCTTCTACTTTGGTAGCTGTTGGCGGCATCTTAGTCCCGCTTGTAGGGGGATATTTTCTAGGAGAAGCATTAGGTTTTTCATCCGAACAATCATGGTTTATGGGATTATTGCTTTCAGCAACTAGCGTCAGTATTTCGGTTCAAGCGTTAAAAGAAATGGACCGATTAAAATCACCGGAAGGTACAGCGATTTTGGGGGCGGCGGTTCTAGACGACATTTTAGTCATGATGGCTTTAGCCTTTTTTATGAGCATGATAGGC
>JADBKC010000093.1 GCA_014896555.1 Caryophanales bacterium
TTGATAGGATGAAACAAAACTTATGAAACAAGCTACTCGGATAAAAAGGGAGAGTCTTCATTTACGAGAATGCGATCAATTTTTTTCGCCCTCCCTGTTTTATCATGAATCTCAATGATACAAGCGCTTAATAGTTTACGACCGTTCTTAGGGACGTCAAAACGAACAGGAAGGCCAGTGAGAAATTTTTTGACAACGGCATCCCGATCCATTCCCAATATCGCATCGTAAGGACCTGTCATGCCAACATCTGTTAAATAAGCTGTCCCATTTGGTAAAATACGGTTATCTGCTGTTTGAATATGAGTATGAGTCCCAACGACTGCTGAAACCTTTCCATCGAGATACCATCCCATTGCTTGCTTTTCACTCGTCGCTTCTGCATGAAAATCAACAAAGATGATTGGAGTCCGTTCTCGAGCTTTTTTGATGAGGGAACTTGCTGCTTGAAATGGGTCATCTAAAGCTGGCATAAACGTTCGTCCTTGAAGGCTGATCACGGCCACTTCAAAACCATTGGCTTTTACAAATATCATTCCTTTTCCTGGCGTACCATTCGGAAAATTGGCGGGACGGACCAATTGCTTCGCATCCTCAATAAATTGAAAAATCTCTTTGTTATCCCAAGTATGGTTTCCAAGGGTGATCGCATGGGCGCCAAGGTTTAAAAAACCTCTGTATATTTTTTCGGTAATCCCTCTGCCGCCTGCTGCGTTTTCTCCGTTGATAATAATAACCTCTGGACGGTATTTATCTTTTAATTTTGGCAAATATTCTGAAACCATATCTCTTCCGGGTGATCCGACGACATCGCCGATAAAAAGTAGCTTCATATGTATTCCCTTTCTATTTTGTAATTTTGATCAATGAAGAAAGAAACCAGTTAAACAAAGACTGTCGATACTGGCTATATAGGGTTAAATGCTTTAAATTAATGATTTTTCCATTATGGCTATTACTCTAAATAAAGCGGTGTGAGTTCTCACACCGCTTTTACTTCGCATATTCTACAGCTCTTGTTTCACGAATGACTGTGATTTTAATGTGGCCCGGATAATCTAACTCTTCCTCAATCTGTTTTCGAATGTCCCTTGCTAGTCGATGTGCTTCTAAGTCATCGACTTGCTCAGGTTTCACCATGATGCGTATTTCGCGTCCAGCTTGAATGGCATACGATTTTTCCACGCCTTCATGGGATTCAGAAATCTCTTCTAATTTTTCAAGGCGACGAATATAATTTTCAAGCGTTTCGCTTCGAGCTCCTGGTCTGGCCGCAGATAATGCATCAGCTGCCGCTACTAATACAGAAATCACAGAAGTTGGTTCCGTATCTCCGTGGTGAGAAGCAATGCTATTGATGACGACCGGATGTTCTTTATATTTAGTAGCAAGTTCTACTCCAATCTCAACATGGCTTCCTTCCACCTCATGGTCCACCGCTTTTCCAATATCATGTAGAAGTCCTGCGCGGCGGGCCAAAGTTTCATCTTCACCCAATTCCGCTGCTAGCAGGCCGGCAAGATAGGCAACCTCCTTGGAATGATTCAGAACGTTTTGACCATAGCTCGTCCGAAATTTCAAACGTCCTAAAATTTTAATTAAATCCGGGTGAAGTCC
Source organism: Caryophanales bacterium (assembly GCA_014896555.1). Classification (GTDB taxonomy): domain Bacteria; phylum Bacillota; class Bacilli; order Bacillales; family DSM-4216; genus Bacillus_O. The sequence goes on from JADBKC010000093.1 coordinate 1,618, forward strand.
GTGAACACCTACTTCAAAAGTGGTTTGTTCGCCAACTTCTCGAATATATTCGTCCACTTCGCGTCTTGATTTTTCCACCATCTCTTCGATTCGTGCCGGATGGATTCTTCCATCCTGCACTAGCTTTTCGAGAGCGATGCGCGCGGTTTCACGGCGAATAGGATCAAAGCCAGACAAGATCACCGCTTCCGGTGTATCATCAATGATGAGATCTATCCCTGTTAGAGTTTCAAGTGTACGAATATTCCGTCCTTCCCGTCCAATAATTCGTCCTTTCATTTCATCGTTTGGAAGGTTGACAACAGAAACAGTTGTTTCAGCCACATGCTCAGCGGCACACCGTTGAATGGCCAGCGACAGAATTTCTTTTGCCTTTTTGTCAGCCTCTTCTTTCATGCGAATTTCATGCTCTTTTATCATAAGAGCCGTCTCGTGGGACAATTCATTTTCAACACGTTCCAAAATAATGGAACGGGCTTCTTCGCGAGTGAGACCTGAGATACGTTCCAGTTCGGCTTTCTGCATTCGCACCATCTCGTCCACTTTGCTTTCCATCTCTTCAATATGTTGTTGTCTTTCAGCTAGAGAATCTTCCTTCTTTTCCAGCATGGACTCCCGATTATCCAAGAGTTCATCTTTGCGGTCAAGGTTCTCTTCTTTTTGCAATAAACGATTTTCTTGTTTCTGCAATTCGTTTCTTCGTTCACGAATTTCTCGTTCCGCTTCTGTACGAAGCTTGTGAATTTCATCCTTTGCTTCCAGCAGGGATTCTTTTTTCACCGATTCCGCCTCGCGCTTTGCGTCTTCAATGATTTGATCCGCAATATTTTTTGCCCCTGCGATTTTATTCTCAGCAATGGATTTTCGAACAAAATAGCCAACAACTACACCGACGATTAGGCCAAGCAAAATGGAGATGATTATAATGGATGTCATTGTTTCACCTCCTCTTGCTATGAACTTGTATCATGCTTCTAACATGTCGGCTTGTACATTGTTTTCCTATCAATATACAGCGCGCTAGGCTTGCCAATTTTAGTGTGAAAAAATGTAAAATATACATATTAATTTTAAGGCTGGAAAAAATCATTGTCAAGCATTTGTCAAATACAGCGTGGTTACAACCAAAATGGAATGAAGTCATATAAGAAAAATTCATGAACACTTTTGTTGAAGCATGAACCAACCTAGCCAAACCGTCCAAAGGAGCACAGGAACAGATGTAATTGGCAACACAAGTAAAGCGGACTCGAAATTTCAAAACGTTATCAAAACGCCAGCTATCCCAAACAATCCGCCATAAACAGCCCAAGAAGAAAACCATTTAGGAAATCGTTCGACTGTCTTGAGATTCCATCCATATACGGCAACCCCAAGCCATCCTGACACCACAGCAAAGCACCTTGCAAGAAGCACCCAAGAAAAAAGCCCCATCCAAATACTTTTTAGTTCCAAACTACCCGTTTTGAAAAACTGATCACCCAAAACAAGCAATGTCGAAAGCTCCGCAGTTAAAATAAGAATCCAAATAGTTAATGATAAAGAAAACATGCGAGGTGCCATCCCTCAAGCCTCATTTTTAAATAAAAACCGTTCTCCAGCTGCTAATCCAAGCAGCCACATCGATTGACCTATTAGCATGATGCTGTGGTCCCTCATCCACAGGTCAGACTCCGAAAACTCCCGCAATGCCTTTTCCCCATCGAACGGATCCACTCTAAGCGGATGCAAGACGTCGCTATGACCGATAAAACTGCACCTATTAGGACAGCTGCACCTGAAAGTGTCAATCTTGATTTTTCCTTCCCCACTGGTCCCTACTCCTTTAATACAGAGTCAGTACCACCATAACCAGATAGAAGAAAGATTATTCTCCTCTACGGAAAAAAGCAAAGCGAACGCTTTGCTTTTTAGGCTTCATCATCAAGCAAGCTAAATTTTTCTTGTTCCTCATCTTGGTTTTCCGGCTCAACAAGATGACTATCCAAACCGTAATGTTCTCGAATTTTATACATAATTTCATCGCGGATCTCTGGATTTTCTTTCAAAAACTGTTTAGCATTTTCACGTCCTTGCCCCAGTCTTTCTTCATTGTAAGAATACCATGAACCGCTCTTTTGGATAATGTCGAGTTCGGATCCAAGGTCAATAATTTCCCCTTCTTTTGATATTCCTTCGCCGTACATAATATCCACATCTGCGGTGCGGAAAGGCGGCGCCACTTTATTCTTAACAACTTTAATTCTCGTTTTATTGCCGACCATTTCATTCCCTTGTTTCAGCGTTTCCGCACGACGGACTTCCAAACTAATCGATGAATAAAATTTCAGCGCCCGTCCTCCTGGTGTCGTTTCAGGATTTCCAAACATAACGCCTACTTTCTCACGAATTTGGTTGATGAAAATGGCAATCGTTTTTGACTTATTAATGGCTCCAGACAATTTGCGGAGTGCTTGGGACATTAATCTCGCCTGCAAACCGACATGGGCATCACCCATTTCCCCTTCAATCTCCGCTTTTGGAACAAGAGCTGCCACTGAGTCGATCACGATAATATCAACGGCTCCACTACGCACCAAAGCTTCTGCGATTTCCAGCGCTTGCTCGCCGGTATCCGGCTGCGAAAGCAATAGTTCATCAATATCGACGCCTAGTTTCTGCGCATAAATAGGATCCAGCGCATGCTCTGCGTCGATAAAAGCCGCTTGACCACCTTGTGCTTGCACTTCGGCAATTGCATGTAAAGCTACTGTTGTTTTCCCTGAACTTTCAGGACCATAGATTTCGATGATCCGGCCTCGTGGATATCCACCTACCCCCAGTGCCGCATCCAAAGCTAGAGAACCGCTCGGAACGGTAGACACTTTTCGGTCCGTTTGTTCGCCCAATTTCATTATGGACCCTTTGCCAAATTGTTTTTCTATTTGCTTTAACGCCATTTCTAACGCCGCTTGACGATCATTCACTCGCGATTTCCTCCTCAAATATCAATCTATTAGAAGCATATATGGGGTTCATCATCCATTTCGAATTTTGTTTGGCAGAACCTTTCAAAGCTAATTTTTGTCAAAGCCTACTAATTAATATATACGTTTCTGAAATGATTTACAAGCAAAAATCGAACATTTATTCGTCATTTTTGATTCTCAAAACATCATTTTCAGCGGTTCCTATCTTTGCAGGTATTTGATGAAATGCATTCGCACTTCCTATAAATTGAATGAAAGTAAAAAAAGGGGGAGTATTCAGAGAGGAATGTAAGCTGGACGGTCTCAAGCAGAGAATCGTTTGGAACATTTTCTAATGAATATTTTAAAACAAAGAAGCATGAAAAGCAAACAAAAGAAGGAAAAGGGAGCAAAAACGGCCCCCTTTCCAAAGTGTTTATATTTCCAGCTTTTCTGCTGAAATACCCGTTGCTTTTTCAAGGGCTTGGTTGAGGTCCGCAATTAAATCTTTTGGAGACTCCAGTCCAACAGAAAGACGAATCAGTTCTTCTTTTACACCTGCTAATTTCAATTCTTCGGCTGACAACTGTTGATGTGTAGTGGAAGCCGGATGGATAATTAACGATTTGGCATCTCCAACATTGGCGAGATGGGACCAAAGTTGAATATTGTCAATTAGTTTTTTCCCGCTTTCCCGGCCGCCTTTAATGCCAAAAACCACAATGGAGCCAAAGAAATTATTTAAATATTTTTTGGCCAACTCATGAGAAGGATGGTCGCTTAGGCTTGGATGAGACACCCATTCCACTGCTGGATGCTTCAGCAAATAGTCTACAATGACTTTCGTGTTTTCATGATGTCTTGGCAAACGAAGATGCAGCGTTTCTAATCCCTGCAACAACAAAAATGCGCTATGCGGGCTTAAAGATGGTCCAAAATCTCGCAATATCTGTGCACGCAGTTTTGTCGCAAACGCAACTCCTCCTAAATCAGCATAGCGTAAACCATGATAAGATTGGTCCGGTTCGATAAAGTCAGGAAATTTTTCATTGTTCCAATCAAAATGTCCGCCATCCACAGCAACTCCGCCTATAACCGTTCCATGACCGCCAATCCACTTTGTTGCCGAGTGGACGACAACATCGGCTCCCCATTTAATTGGATTGGAACCATATGGAGACGCGAACGTATTGTCTACAATTAACGGAATTCCATTTTCATGGGCAATGGCAGCGACCTTTTCAACATCCAACACATTTAGACTTGGATTTCCGATGATTTCTCCGAAAAGAGCTTTAGTTCGAGGAGTGATCGCTTTTCGGAAATTTTCAGGATCTTGAGCATCGACAAATTTCACGTGAATTCCATATTTAGGAAAAGTGGTAGAAAACAAATTATAGGTGCCACCGTATAATTCAGACGCAGCGACAATTTCATCTCCTGCACTTGCAATATTTAAAATGGAAAATGCAATAGCCGCCATGCCTGAAGAAAATGCTACCGCTGCTGCGCCTCCTTCAAGTGCCGCCACTCTTTTTTCAAATACATCAACAGTGGGATTGGTAATCCGACTATAAATATTCCCTTCTTTTTCTAATCCAAATACAGCTCTTGCATGCTCTGTATCCGGAAATACATAAGAAGTTGTTTCATAGATCGGCACTGCACGCGCACCTGTCGCAGGATCAGGTACTTGCCCTGCATGCAATAATTTTGTTTCTTTTTCCCATTGTTCGTTTGCCATAATAAAACCTCCCGAAAAATTAGAAAATTTGAAGATTAAAATATTAGCGACTTGTCTGAGAATAGATTCCATCCTCGTGGATGAGGAACAATAAAGCCCTCTTCCAATAAGAAGAGGGCTTGAGTTCATCATTTCCCTTCTTATCTTTCAGATCATTTCCTGATCTGTAGGAATTAGCACCTTTTCAAGCATAAATCTCTTGAAGGTTGCCGGGCTTCTTCGGGCCTATTCCCTCCGCCGCTCTTGATAAGAGTCATTATTGTTAAAATATTAAATTTGTGTGGCTCTTGTTTAAAGAGTAGCGCAATAAAAAAGAAAAGTCAATCATTTTCAACAAATTATTGAAAAGTTCGCAACAAAAAATGGCAGCCGTATTTTGCCGTACGGTTTCGAATTTGATTTCGATCCCCTGCAAGCTTCAATAACACAGCTTTTGATTCTTTTCCTTTTTCAGAAATACCGATCCAAACAGTCCCAGGAGGATTTTCTTCCAAGGAATCTGGCCCTGCTACTCCTGTAAAGCTGATTCCAATATCAGCTTCAAGCTTTTTCCGCACATTTTCAGCTAACTCTTTCGCGCACTGCTCACTGACCGCTCCGAAAGTATCAAGCGTCTTTTTTGAAACATCGACGAGCCGCTCTTTCGCTTCGTTTGTATAACAAACAATTCCACCTTTTAAAACAGCGCTTGCCCCTGCAACAGCTGTGATCATACTTTGAAACAGCCCCCCGGTCAAACTTTCCGCACAGGCAATCGTTTTATTCTGTTGTTTCAGCTTCTGTACTAATCGTGCGGCAATCGTGGTTTGATCATATCCGTAAAAATATTCGCCAACACGGTTTAAAATTTCCTTCTCTACTTTGTCGATCATCTCATTAGCTGTCTCTTTTGAACGGTGCTTTGCCGTAAGTCGAATGGTCACTTCTCCGTCGCCGGCTAAAGGCGCAATGGTCGGGTTTGCTTGGTTTATAATCATATCTTCAATCTCTGTCTCCAACTGCGATTCTCCGATGCCAAAGAAACGCAAAACGCGTGAAATGATGCTTTCATGATGATCCAATTCATTCCATATAGCCGGCCTTCCATATTTTTCAAACATCGGCTGCATCTCTTTTGGCGGTCCAGGCAAAAGCATATAATATTTATTTTTAGATTTCACAAACATACCAGGGGCCATGCCGTTTTCATTCGGCAAGACAAGACAATCCTCTAGAACAAGAGCTTGTTTTTTGTTATTTTCCGTCATCTCGCGTCCTGTTTTAAGGAAATATTGACGAATTCCTTTAAATGCTTCGTCATTCAAAACGAGTTTCTTGCCTAGATGCGCGGCAATGGTTTCTTTTGTTAAATCATCTCGCGTCGGGCCAAGACCACCAGTAAAAAGGATAAGATCCGCTCTTTCTTCTGCTTTTTGAATCGTTGAAAGAAGTCGTGAACTGTTGTCCCCAACGACTGTTTGATAAAATACGTTGACGCCCATTTCAGCCAAATGGCGAGAAAGAAATTGTGCATTCGTGTTGACGATTTGGCCAAGTAGAAGTTCGGAACCAACCGCAATAATTTCAGCATTCATAAGATTTTCCTCCTAATTCGCATCGAGATCCATACAGAAAAGGCCGCTCTTAAACAAGAACTTAACTGCTTGAACGTACTTTACAGTTCTTGAATGAGCCAGCCTTTCTAGTTGTTTCGTTTTACTTGGAGTTTTTAAATGCATGTGCATTTTTGGCAAAATAATCCCATCCGGACCATAATGTGAAAAAGAGCGCCACCCAAAGAGCGATATCCGCAAATGGAATCGAAAAATTTTCAAACAAAATATTATGAAGGAGAAATGCAGAAATCGCGATGATTTGCGTCCACGTTTTAATTTTTCCAAGCATATTGGCAGCGACCACTTCTCCTTCCCCTGCTAGAACGAGGCGAAGTCCTGTTACCGCAAACTCTCGGCTAATGATCAAAATAACGACCCAAGAGGGAACATATCCCAATTCTACAAGTATAATAAAAGCAGCCGAAACTAACAATTTGTCTGCAAGTGGATCAAGAAATTTCCCCAGATTCGTGACCAAATGGTACTTTCGTGCAAAATGTCCGTCAATCCAGTCGGTGGTCGAGGCAAGGATAAATACAATGGCCCCTGCGAAGTGGGCCACCGGCATAGTTGTCCCTAGAATGGTGATGTTTCCCCAATCGAACGGAACAACAAGCAATACAACGAAAATAGGAATTAAACATATACGCGATACAGTAATTTTATTCGGTAAATTCACAAGACGTACCTCCATTATTCCATCGAAAACAGTATCCTAAAGATATTTACTCATTTATTGTGCCGATGTGTGATTTTGAATCACAATATCCTGACGAACGACTTGATTTGCGGGGATTTTATATGGAACGGTTTGCCCATTCACTTTAATCACTGTAGCAGGCGCAAAACCGACAACAATTTTTGCTTGACTATGGCCTTTCAAGTCAAACGTTTGTGTTTGGCCTTTTCGAAGCAAATTGGAAAAATACGATTTTCCGCCTTCATCGCTCACTTGAATCCAGCTTTCTCCTGATGAGGAAACGGATATTTTGAAATCTTTCGCATTCGTCAATTGATAAACGGTTTGTCGTCCGCTCGATTGAACAGCTTTTAACTGTGGTTGATCCTTCTTGTTTCCTTCTTTTTTGTCAGTTTTAGATGGTTTTTCTTCTTTCTTCTTGCTTGCGGAGTTATCTTTAACAGGCTCTACACTTTTCGATTGTTCGACTTTGACCGTATGATCATTTCCGCTTTTTTCATTTCCGCCCCATTTTGGAATCAAGACCCATACAAGAAAAATCGCTACAATAATAAGCACAGCTACAATAATCTTTGGCAAATAATCGAAAAACTTGCCTGAAGACCCTCGAGAAACAGCCTTTCGCGAAGACGGTTCTATCCTTGTCATTCGCTGAGGGATTTCATCTTCATGAGATTCTGGAATTTCATTTTTGTATTCCCTGAAAATTTCTTCCGCATCAAGCCCTACCGCTTCCGCATATTGCTTAATAAAGGCTCGAACATAAAACTTCCCCGGCATCAGATCATATCTTCCTTCCTCAATGCCGGCCAAATATCTTTTTTGAATCTTTGTCATTTCCTGAACATCGTCAAGGGTAAGCCCCTTCGCTTCCCTCGCTTCTTTCAAGCGGTTACCTAGTTCCGTCACCGTAAACACCTTCCAATTTTAAAAGTCAAATCCTTCGAAATCAGAATCGTGAAAAAGTTGATTTTTATACATTAAGTCGTATGTAATTTCTTCATTTGGATTGTTTCGTAATTCAATGATATAGTCAAAGTCATCAATGGAGTATTCGCTGTTTTGGACAAAAATGTCAGGATGCTCAATGACTTTTACGGCAGGGATCCGCATAATTTCTCTAATGAGCTGCCAATGTTTTTCATTTGCTTTCCTTGCCGAAACGGCTCCATCAATGATAAAAACGTTTTGATCGCTGTATTCTTCTCGAAACAATTGACTGCGGACGGTCTGCTTAATGAGCGTTGAGGAAACAAAAAGCCATCTTTTATTGGCGCAGACGCTTGCCGCTACAATGGATTCTGTTTTGCCCACACGCGGCATCCCGCGAATTCCGATTAGTTTATGGCCTTCTTGTTTAAACAATTCCGCCATAAAGTCAACAAGTATTCCTAATTCATCCCGCACAAATCGGAAAGTTTTTTTATCATCAGCGTCATGGGTGATATATCTTCCATGACGAACAGCCAAACGATCTCTCACTTTAGGCTTTCTGAGTTTTACAATTTTAATCGTATCCATTGTCCGCAAAATGGATTCAAGCCGGACAATTTGTTCTTCCGATTTGGCCAAGAGGAGCATGCCCCTTTTTCCTTGATCAACCCCGTTGATTGTCACAATATTAATGGAGAGCATGCCGAGCAATGAAGAAATATCTCCTAAGAGTCCAGGACGGTTCTTTTGTATTTCGTATTCTAAATACCATTCTTGTTTTTCCATAAAACCCTCCTAGTGACAATCCGGGTAGTAATGAACATCTAAATTCTATGATAAATGATTTCCGCCATTTTTTAAAGAAAAAAGAGAGGGATTTCCCTCTCTTAATGAGTTCCGTTATTTTGCACAAGTTTTACCATCACATTGGCGATGGCATGCTGCTCTTCCGGGGAAGCAACAGACCAAAGATCTGCCAGCACTCGTTGCTGCTCATTTTTCGGATCTACCTGGTTTGCGAGGTAGTTGCCGATTTGATAAGCAATATCGCTGATTGCTTCCTGTTTCATTCCTTGATCTTTCGCCTGATTTAATCTGTCGCCTAAAAAATCTTTCCACTGTTCCCAACTATCAAGTACAGACATTTATTGAACCTCCCTTTAGTGAGATACAATTATAGTTTGTAACGTCTGCACAAAAATATACATTCTTAAATCGGTTTTATCATCCCAGATCTTAAAAAGAACAGGTTTCTATAGTAAGAATTATGT
>JADBKC010000094.1 GCA_014896555.1 Caryophanales bacterium
GTTTTGCCAGCACCGCAGCAAACGATAGAAATAACAAATTTCGACCGTCCACAAAAGTAGTAGGGAGCTCCCCCTCTTTTTGCTCAATCTCAATCTCTTTACGAGTCAGTGCATTAGGAGCGAGCTGATTTAATAAAGACATATCCAGCACTGTGTGCTTCACTCCAAGATCACGAGCAATCGTTTTTGCCACTTCTATCTCTTTTCGGTGACGTTGTCCGTAATCAAAAGTCACCGCTTGAACTTCTTGAAAATTTTTCAAAGCCCAAAATAAGCATGTTGTGCTATCTTGTCCCCCGCTGAATACCACAACCGCTTTTTCCTTATTCAACATTTTCTTCACCTTTTCTTATAAATGGTTGATATTGAATTCACCATTTGAACAAAGCAGGAAGAGTTCACGAAGTCCATTATTCAAGTAATCGTCGGCATAATAAAAAGAGATTGCGCATTCGAAAGACGCAATCTCCCACTATTTTATCAGCAAAGAAACAAACAGCTGGCTTGCCGTTCTTAAAAAAAGCAAATCAAATAAAAAGCACCTTTCCATTTCGTACGAACTAATAGGGAAACGTGCTTTAACAGACATGCAAAAACGGCAGCCCGGACATTGTTTCCTGGCTGGATGTCTCCTTAGTTTTTTATAGAGGGAGTTCGCGAACCTCTCCCGCGCGTTATGCACGGATTTCTTATGGAGTTGTTCAAATGATCATTCATCATTCTGATTGTTTACTATAGCACATTTTTATAGATTCGACTACTATCAGGATCCATTCATTTATTTGTCTTATTTTTCCATTCACAAGGAAAACACACCGTTCAACAAGACGAACGGTGTGAAAATCGTTATTGACATGGAGAACTTCTATTTCAGAAAAGAGCCAGTAACCGTTATCTTGGATTTTCAATCGCTTCAATCACTTTTTCAGCCGTGCTTTTGCTCGATTGTGGGTTTTGTCCGGTTACTAAATTTCCATCGCGAACAGAGAAATCGGTCCATTTTTCACCCGAAACAAAGTTCGCCCCTTTTTCACGCAGTTTGGATTCCAGTAAAAATGGCATATGGTGGTCCAGCTGCATTTCTTTCTCTTCTTCATCCGTAAAAGCGGATACTTTTTTCCCTTTCACTAATGGAGTTCCATCCTTATAGGTGACATTTACAAGCCCTGCTGGACCATGACAAACAGCGCCAATGACTCTTCCATCCTCGGCAAATTGCTGCAATACATATTGCAATGTTTCATTATCTGGAAAATCAAACATGGTGCCATGGCCTCCCGGGAGGAACACTGCATCAAATCCAGTGGCATCTTCTTTGCTCAATCGCGCAGTGTTTTTTAATTCTTTTTCAGCTTCAGCCCATTCTGGATTTTTTTCTTTTATGCTATTTGGATCAAGAGGAACTTCTCCGCCATTCATGCTCGTTACTTTGACATCATATCCTTTTTCCTTAAAGGTCAAATAAGGCACTGCAAACTCTTCTAGCCAAAGTCCTGTCTTATGGTCATCTGTAATAGTTGTATGGTTTGTCACAACCATGAGAATGCGTTTACTGTTCGCCATTTTATGTACCTCCTTGACATGAGCCTCATGACGTATTCAAATTTACTATAATGATTATTTCCCAAGAGAACAAAAGATATGCTTCGTTATCATGAATCTTGAATCATTGTTCATTATCCATCCATATTTCAAACAAAGGAAGAAAGTATTCGAACCGTCAAAATCTTTCAAAGTTTGAGATTCTCTATTTTTCGAAACGTCGCGACGCCTCTTATTACACAAGCGAAAAAACATCCAACAATATTCCGTTCATCCTTGCTCTTACCAATTGAAAGGCATAGGAAAAAGCTTTGACAATGCTTCTCCCCACGCCGAATGCCAACCTTTTGTCCGAGTTATCTGCTTTTTACGAGAAGTTGTACTGCCTCTTTAATGACATCAGAATGGGCTTGATCTTCCCCCGACTCCATTTGTTCACGAATGCATTTTTCTAAGTTCGTCGCCACAATAAGTGCAATCGTCCGATCTAAAGCACTTCTCGCTGCACTTAATTGGGTAATAACCTCTTTACAACCTTCTTCTTGATCGAGCATGCGAAGTACCCCGCGAACTTGCCCTTCAATTCGCTTTAAGCGGTTTTTAATATCTTTATTATATTCCATTCCCAGCTACCCCCTTTATCCTGTTTTTATCACATGGACAGTTCGATAATGAATAACTTATCACTTTAAACCCTTTTCTCGCTAAAAACCGAATTCCTAAATTCAATTCCATTGGATCTTGTGCAATCAAATGTATGTTTTTTTGGGGGATATCTTTATAAAAGCGTTTTAAGTATGCATAAGGGATATTCAAAGACGTATGATCGTCCGTTTTCTTTACTTCATTATAATCCCTAATATCTAGGAACGTAATTTGGCCATCTTGGCGCAGTTTCATTTGATCTATACATGGAATGCCTTTAACAGGATGATAACGTTTATAGAGTTCTTTTAAGCAAATAAAAATGATGAATAAGATCAGTAATTCAACCATAAGCATCTCCTATATCTTGTGTATTCTATACTCACAATGGATACTATACCCTACAGGGTGTTTAGTCAAGTAGATTGATTTCATATGAATGCTTGAAACTTTTGCCCAATCATAAGAACCGTCTAAGATACTAAATCAGTCAATGTCCTTTCAGTATTTCCTTGAATCTCCCAGCCCACTTCTTGTAATCGCTGAACATTCAATAAGAAAGAACATCTTTTGAGTGCTCAAAACGATTTTCATCTTATCCTCTACAACATCAAACTGCTACAATATAGATAATTCTTTTAAGAGGTGAATGGTATGTGCGGACGATTTACATTAACGGCTTCGATTGCAGAAATTGCTGAACGATTTAGCGCTGAATATTCATTTAGAGATGAAGATTATTCCCCAAGCTACAATATAGCCCCTTCCCAATCGGTTCTAGCTGTTATCAACGATGGCCAAACGAACCGAATGGGTTTTTTACGATGGGGATTGATTCCACCTTGGGCAAAAGACGTATCCATCGGCCATAAATTAGTGAATGCGAGAGCTGAAACTCTTACCGAAAAACCAAGTTATCGGCATGCGTTTCAAAAAAAGCGCTGCCTTATTGTCGCCGATTCCTTTTATGAATGGAAGCGAGTGGACAATCAAAAGATTCCGATGAGAATTTTATTAAAATCCCGCGAATTATTTGCGATGGCTGGATTATGGGAACAATGGAAATCGACGAATGGCGACTCGATATTTTCTTGCACCATCATTACAACGAAATCCAATTCACTCATGGCGTCCATTCATGACAGAATGCCTGTGATTTTAAAACCGCAAGATGAAAAGCTATGGTTGGATCCAACCATTAGCAACCCCCCTCAAAAATTAAAAGATTTATTAACGCCGTATGATGCCCAATGGATGGAAGCGTACGAAGTTTCTCACTTGGTCAATTCACCGAAACATAACTCGCCCGATCTTATTCAGCCCATTGACTAGGAAGCTTTTATGGCTTCCTTTTTTACTTTCTCCCCTTTTTCATAAAAACAATGCTTCTTTCAACAAAGAACGATTTTCTAAATTGGATCAAGATAGGTTTATATGTTTATTTCACGAAAGTGTCTGATGCAAGTATAAAATTCTGATTTTTGATTCAAAATATGAACAAAGGAGGATCGAATGATGAAATATGCTACCATCTTACTCATAAAATTTATTACTTGCGTTATCGCGTTTGCGGTAGGACTCGATTTATTTTTTGATGCCACCTATTTGGATATTTTTTCTTTCAGCCTGCTGATTACGGTTATGTCCTATCTTATAGGAGATCGGATTATCCTTCCCCATTTCGGAAATACGTCTGCTTCAATCGTTGATTTTCTTTTAACCTACACTAGCGTATGGATTTTTGGCAGTATTCTTCTTGATAACTATATGCAGATCGCTTGGGGAAGCATTATTTCAGCCGTTCTCATCACCATAGCTGAAGTGTTTATTCATCAATTTATTCTTAATCGTTTTCCCGACGCACAACCAAACAGGCGGACAAAAATTAGTTCCAGTCAAAAGCTAGCTTATAATACTGAGTTTTCGGATGACAAAGATTTTCATGATAAAAAAGAATAAATTTGGTTATTTGATTAGATCCCCTTATAGGAAAAAGAAAAGAAAGCGAATGAAACCTACAGGACTATAAGGGGTTTTTTATTTGGACGTTTCAAACAAGTTTGGATCTGTTTCCAATTATTTATTAACTAGGTTCCCTGCCAGAAAAAAAGTGGATTCATCCTGTTTATTCAAAAAAGATGGATTCATCTGAAAATACTCTAGATCAATCTGTGAAAAAGTTCACAAACTCTTCACTTATATTGTGAATAAATTCACATTTTATATTGTATAATGATGTTGTCATTCGCTGCAGCCCTTTCTTTTCATTCTAAATATAATCGTTTGATGAAGAACCGTACCCTTTCACATGTATCTTGGCTGCAGCATTTTTTTAATAATATTTGGTTAAAACATACAGCCAACTGGCAATATTTCTTATTTGTAAGAAAGAATATGTGTTATACATAAACATCAAAGGCTGACCACATGTAAACTATATTTTCATTTTATTTTTGGATTGGTTAGATTTTTCACCTATTTCTCGCTAACAATCAGAAAAGATGAAAGGAGTTTCTCATCATGAAAAATGAAAAAGTGAATCGTGTTGTTGTCATTGGGACTGGTGCTGTTGGGTGCAGTTATGCCTACTCCCTCATCAATCAAGGGGCAGCAGAAGAATTAGTGCTGATAGATGTCAACAAAGCCAAATCAGAAGGCGAAGCTATGGACCTCAATCACGGAATACCGTTTGCCCCTTCTCCCGTTAGAGTTTGGAATGGAGATTATGAGGATTGTAAACAAGCCGATTTAGTCGTCATAACAGCTGGATTGGCACAAAAACCAGGAGAAACCCGTCTGCAATTAGTAGAAAAAAACACAAAGATATTCAAAGAAATGATTCGAAATATTATGAATAGCGGGTTTAATGGAATTTTCCTAGTGGCTACAAATCCGGTTGACATCCTTACTTATGTGACTTGGAAAGAATCAGAACTTCCTAAAGAACGAGTCATTGGTTCTGGCACTGTACTCGACTCAGCCCGCCTGCGCTTTCAACTAGGGGAACGTTTGAATATCGACCCAAGAAATGTTCACGCAGCGATTATTGGCGAACACGGCGATACAGAACTTCCGGTTTGGAGCCATGCCACTATCGGCATTGAACCACTCGATTCCTTTATAGAAAAGGGCGAAATCGACAAAAAGAATCTAGATGAGATCTTTGTGAACGTCCGTGATGCCGCCTATCACATCATCGAACGAAAAGGAGCCACCTATTACGGAATTGGAATGTCTCTTGTCCGCATCACTAAAGCCATCCTTCATAATGAAAACAGTATCCTTACTGTATCGGCTATGCTAAAAGGAGAATACGGCCAAGAAAATCTCTACATTGGTGTGCCCGCTGTTATTAACCGAAAAGGGGTTCGCGAAATCATCGAAATGAAACTAAATGAAGAAGAAAAGGAAAAATTCGGCCACTCAGCTTCCGTTTTGAAAAAAACAATGAACCAAATGCTGGTCTAAAAGACAAAACAAAGGGAGCGATTTAGGTTTAATGTTTTATTCCGCTCCCTTTTATAAATATCCCCTCTCTTTTTTGCGGACAAACCCATTTTTTTCAGACAGGCGAATCTCACGCAGCCTCCCTTTTCTACAGAATGTGATGCCCTCCTTCTTCTTCTTTTTCGGTTTTAAAATTTTTTCTTTAAATAATTTCGGTCTTTCATAAAGAGTCTCCAAAAATAAACGAACCCTGGAAACAAAATGACAAAACCGAAAATATAAGAAATAAACAATGCTCGAAAAGTATTTGGATGTGTAAATCCAGACTGGATTGTTACACTTGGATATACGACATAAGGAAGATGGCCTTTTCCATATGCATAGCTGGCTAAAAAATATTGTAATACTGTCGCAATAACAGCCAATCTTGGCATTCCTATTGTTTTCTTTGTTGGGAGAAACAGGGCCATACCAGCAAGCAAAAACATCAAGATAGAACCGATAAGCCAAGCTTTTAATTCCATTATATTTTCATATAACCAAGGAGCTTCTGAACGCAGAGTGAACATAATTAAAAAAGCAGTCAACAAAACGATGGGACCTATAAGGAGGGCATCCCGCCGATAAATTTTATAAGCGTTGAGATCATCAGAAGCTTTCGAATAATCGGCCAACAAAAGGGATGACAAAAAAAGAGTGGAACTAACGGCAAAAACAATAAATGAATAGACATTTGGGCTTGTAAACACTTTTATTAAATTTAACCTTTCTGTTCCATTTATGTGATCGATAAAGTCCCCTTGCGTAATAGGCAATACACAAATCAAAAAGGCGGGAATAAGAATACCGGTAATTCCTGAAATGTATGTCATCGCTTTTTCGTAATTTTTTGCGATATGCGAAAAAACAAGAAAAGCACTTCGTACAGAAAGCAAAAGCAAAATAATGCTTCCCGGAATCAACAGCACGGTTCCTAATGTAAATGTGGCACCAGGAAACAACGAAAATAAAGCGACTACAATCGCCACAATAAAAACATTTGTCACTTCCCATGTAGGGGAAAGGTAACGGTTGGCGATGTTGGTGGCATTTGTTTGATTGCGGTGAATGTAAACCATAGACCAAAAACCAGCTCCGAAATCCATAGTAGCCATTACAGAATAAATAAAAATGACTCCCCATAATATTGAGATTGCCAGCAATGCCTCTGCCATAACCGATCCACCTCCTATGCTTCCGCTTGATGAACAGTTAATTCTTTTGAAACGGGATGGCGTTTAAAGTAATAATTTAAAACCAACACCACTGCAATCCCAAGTATGACGTAAACAGCTAAAAACAACGTAAACAAAAGACCAAGATTGGAAGACGTGGTAACGGCTTCAGATGTTCTCATCGTATGGTAAATCACCCAAGGCTGGCGGCCCGTACAAGCATATATCCAGCCGCATTCAATCGTTAACATTGCTAGAGGACCCGAAAAGATAGATCCCCACAAAAGCCAGTTTGGAAATGCATGACGTACTTTGTACCAAATCAAACCTAGAAAGGCTAATAAAATAAGAAACGACCCTATTAAGACCATGGCATTAAATATCGTATGGACGAACAAAGGCGGCCAATTTTCTTTAGGAAAATCGTTAAGGCCGACAACAACAGCATCAAAACGATTTGCCGACAAAAAGCTCAGCAGCCACGGAATCTCAATAGCGTATTTTACCTTTTTTTCCTTAGGGTCCGTATATCCGCCAATGGCTAAGGGAGCATGGTCCTGGGTTTCAAATATTCCCTCAGCAGCCGCTAATTTTTCAGGCTGATATTCGTAAATCTTTTGCATAGATTCATGTCCATTCAATGCTGCCGCAATTCCGAAAATACCGCCAGCTGTGATGGCGACTAATAAAGATTTTTTATAATAGTGATAAACGTTTGTTTCTTTTTTCAACCGCCACATTTTGTAGGCAGAAATCGAAGCAAGTACGAAAGCCCCTGTCATAAAAGCCGTTAATACAACATGGCCTGCTGTTACGAAAAAACTAGGATTAAAAAAAGCTGCCCATGGATCGACATCCACAATTTCTCCATTTTTGATTCGAAAACCAGTCGGCGTTCCTTCAAAAGCATGCACATTCGTAATTAATATAGCCGATGCAGCACCACCGATCGCAACCATCGTGACGCTCAATATTCTCATAAACGAGGAAATACGATCAGCTGCGTAAACATAAATGGACATAAATAAAGCTTCTGCAAAGAAAGCATAGATCTCAATTTGAAAAGGAAGCGACATAACTTTACCGATTACTTCCATAAAGCCCGGCCAAAGCAAATTAAGCTGAACTCCCGCGATCGTTCCAGTCGGAATGGCAACCCCTAGTAACACAGCAAATCCTTTTGTCCAACGCTTAGCCATTATGGCAAAGTCCCTGTCTTTCGTTTTTTGATAAAGAATTTCAGCTAAAAGCACCATAAGCGGGATACCCACCCCGAGTGTGGCAAAAATAATGTGAAAAGCCATAGTCATTCCAAATAAGGAACGCGCAATAACTAAATGATCCATCCTCAATCAACCTTTCCAATTTAGTGATAGCATTCCTTATTTTCCTCTATTCTCCAACAAATATACATGTTAGTTTTCACAATCAAATTTAATTTTTTGAATTTTCTGATATTATTATAAAAATCACCAATGATCCTTTAAGTTAATAAATAGAACAGTTTTTTTCATGGGAGATTCGCCATTGTATGGATCCCACTCTTTGCTTCCTGCTGCTGGATCAAGTCTTAAACGAAAAACCTCATTTGAATTGTCAATAATTTCCTTGAAAATGCACATTTTTTACACTTATTTGATCTTGCATATTCCCCACCCTGCATTTAAAATTTAATTTGAAACGACTATTTATTATTTTTAGAATTTTATTTCGTCGTTTTGGGGGTTTTCACGTCGATTATTGTATGGATTATTTTAAAAGCGCTTCACTAATACGCTCTAAAAGAATAAACAGAAGGAAGACCGGACAACATAAGAACGCTTAAAATCCTTTATTAGCAATCAAATGTACATAGGTTCAGGGAGGAATTTCATTGTCTTTTATCATTAACATCATTGGAATTATCGTTGTTTTTGCTATTGCCTATTTATGTTCTATCAATCGCAGAAAAATAGATTTTATCTCTATCCTTTTGATGTTTGCCATTCAAATAGCTATTACTTGGTTTATGTTAACCACGAAAATAGGTGGACAGCTGATCCAAATCGTCTCAAAGTTTTTCTTATGGCTTATCCATTGCTCTATGTCCGGTATCAATTTCGTCTTTGGAAACCTTGCATCTTTAAACGGTACACCGTCCTTTTTTATGAGCGTGTTAATGCCGATTATTTTTATCGTTGCCTTCTTTGATATTTTAACCTATTTTGGCATCCTGCCAGCTTTAATCAACGGAATCGGTTTTGTGCTTTCTAAACTGACGCGAGCTCCCCGTTTTGAAAGTTTTTTTGCTACTCAAGTCATGTTTTTAGGAAACAACGAAGCATTAGCGGTAACTAGACAACAACTGAACAAAATGGATGATAAACGGCTGTTGACGGCCTGCATGGTAGGAATGTCTTGCGTCAGCGTTGGAGTTCTTGGTGGATATATGCAGCTCATCGATCCTAAGTACGTATTAGTTGCCATTCCTTTAAATGCCGTTGGAGCATTAATCATTACATCATTCTTAAATCCATACAAAGTGTCGAAAGAAGAAGATGTCGTTTACAATCCAGCAAAATCCGGAGAAAAAAGAAACTTCTTTGATATGTTGGCAGACAGTATGCTGACTGGGGGGAAATTGGCTTTAATCATCGCCACGATGCTGATCGGATTTACAGCATTAATTACAGCCAGCGATAGCGTTTTAGGATTGATTCATAAAAACCTTTCGCTAGAAAATATATTCGCCGTTATCTTTTCACCTTTTGCCTATTTAATGGGAGTAACACCTTCTCAAATATTTACCGTTTCTCAATTTATGGGTGAAAAATTAGCGACGAATGAGTTTGTGGCAATGGGGAAATTACACCCTATTCTGAATAAACTGAATCCGCACACAGAGGCTGTCATTTCCACGTTTCTTGTTTCTTTTTGCAACTTTTCTACTGTAGGAATTATTTTAGGAAGCGTGAAATCGCTATTCAATGAGGAGAAAACCAAATTAATCGCAAAAAATATTTGGCGTCTGCTCGTTTCTGGTATTTTAGTCTCCCTTTTAACAGCTATGGTGGTAGGATTGTTTGTAAGATAAGAACTTTTTAGAGAAGGTTCTACCGCTTTTCTGTTCATGGATGATAAAAAATCAATGCCTATAAAACTTTTTCTGCCGAGGATGGCTCAAAAGATCTTTAAAAAATGATCTTTCTGAGTCATCCTCTTTTTCTATTGTGAAACTTTTTTTGGATATTTGTTCTGTAAAGAGGGCCCATCTGACATCGTCTCTATAGAATGTGATGATGCTCTTATGGCTATCAAACGGTAGCCTTTCCCTTAAAAGAAAAAATAATAAGAAAGATAATACCTTCTACTTAGCCCTGCCCTGCGAAAGTTTCGCATTTTGCATGTAGTTCGCCTAATAAAAATGAAAAGTTTATCGAAAATGAGTATAAACACCTTCTTTTAGGAAAAGATACTAATAGCACTTAATGGACAGGAGGATCATCATGAAAAACGAAGAAAATAAAACAACCGACAGCTTGAACCAAGAGGAAGCTGATAAAACGACACAAGGCTTAAACCAACTCATTGAAATGATTAATGCAAAAGGGGATATCGGCGAATTAAATAATATCGTGGAACAATCAGAAACTGGCATTGATCTCGATGAGCAAAAAACAGAATAATCATCTTTAGAATGAACTTCATGGATTGATTTTCAATCTAGCAATCGGAAATCCAAACATCTTGATTATAAGGTTCAAAGCTTATACGCAATGAATCTGCTTTAAAGTTTTTATAAAAAGAGGCTGCGGCGCAATGGTCGTATGAACCATTTGTACCGAGCCTCTTTTTCGTTTAAGAAAGAAAATGGGAAAACTAGCATTCATTAGGAAAAGCTGTGATCATCCAGAAAAACTATAATGGACCCATAAAACTAGACACGAAATGAGGAGATGTTAAAGTAGGTT
>JADBKC010000095.1 GCA_014896555.1 Caryophanales bacterium
TGAAAATCACCCATTACAGGGGCAATCTCCTTATTCAGCAACAAAAATTGGTGCTGATCAGCTTGCACTGTCATTTTATCGTTCCTTTGAAACTCCAGTCTCTGTCATACGCCCGTTTAATACATACGGACCGCGTCAATCAGCCAGGGCGGTCATTCCAACGATTATCACCCAATTAGCATCGGGAAAACGGAAAATTAAATTAGGCTCTATCCATCCAACTCGAGATTTTAATTATATAAAAGATACAGTGAATGGATTTATTTCGGTTATGAAACATGATCAGGCAATTGGCGAAGTGATTAATATTGGAAGCAACTACGAAGTATCAATTGGTGAAACTGCAAAGCTTACTGCTGAAATTATGGGTGTTGATATGGAAATTGAAACAGATGATGTTCGGATTCGCCCTGAAAAAAGTGAAGTTGAAAGATTATGGGCAGACAATCAAAAAGCAAAGCAACTTCTTGGGTGGGAACCGATTTATGGTGGAAAAGACGGATTTAAAAGAGGCCTGCAAGAAACCATTGAATGGTTTACAGACGAAAGAAACTTATCTCTATATAAGGTAGATGTGTATAACATATGAGTGATGAGTTAGTAGAATTAGCTAAAAAAATAAAAAATATTTGTCCAGTCCCGGAGAAAGATTTTATTCCGTTGCATGAACCAACATTCACAGGCGATGAGCAAAAATATGTAGTTGATTGCATAAAGTCAGGGTGGGTGTCTTCTGTTGGAAGTTATGTTGATGAATTTGAAAGATTGTTAGCCGAGTTTACTGGCGTAAAAAGAGCGGTTGCTGTTGTAAACGGAACCGCAGCCCTGCATATAGCATTAAAGATAGTAGGAGTTCAGCCTGATGATGAAGTGCTAATCCCTTCCTTAACTTTTGTTGCAACCGGAAATGCAGTTGTTTATTGCGGGGCTTTTCCGCATTTTGTGGATGTCTCCAAGACAACATTAGGTATCGATCCATTTAAGCTTGAAGATTATTTGATAGAGGTAGCGACAGTAAAAAATAATGTTTGTGTGAATAAGCATACTAACAGGATTATTCGAGCAATTGTTCCAATGCATACATTTGGACATCCTGTTGATTTAGAACCATTGTTAGATATATGTGAACGATGGAAATTAATGATGGTTGAAGATGCTGCAGAATCGCTGGGTTCCTATTATAAAGGGATTCATACAGGAAATTTCGGAAAAGCTTCTGCCATGAGTTTTAATGGCAATAAGATTGTTACAACCGGCGGTGGAGGGGCGATTTTAACGAATGATGAAAAACTGGCAGATTATGCGAAGCATCTTACTACTACTGCTAAACTCCCTCATCGCTGGAAATATGAACATGATGAACTAGGATATAATTATCGTATGCCAAATATAAATGCAGCATTAGGATGCGCACAACTTGAACAGTTAGAAGATTTTATTGAAAAGAAACGTCAACTTGTTGATAAATATGAAAAACTCATAGAAGGTTATGATGGAATAAAATTATTTAAAGAACCTGAGTTTGCAAGAAGCAATTACTGGCTGCAAACATTAATTTTTGATGAAAAAATGTATGACATAAATCAAGTTTTGGAAACGTTAAATAATCATAATGTGATGTCAAGACCTGTATGGAAACCGTTACACCTTTTAAATTCTTTTCAAAACTGTCCAAAAGCTGATTTGTCAGTTACAGAACAATTGCAGCATCAAATTGTGAATGTCCCAAGCAGTCCATACTTAGGGGAAGATGCGGATGAATAAAAGAAAAATCTGTGTTGTAACAGGTACAAGAGCAGAATATGGCCTTTTATATTGGTTTATGAAAGAAATACAAGCAGACCATGATTTGGAACTGCAAATTATTGCGACAGGCATGCATTTATCCCCAGAGTTTGGTTTGACATATAAGCAAATTGAGGAAGACGGTTTTGTAATTAATGAAAAAGTTGAGATGTTGCTTTCTAGCGATACACCGGTAGGAATTGCAAAATCGTTGGGGTTGGGAACAATCGGATTTGCGGATTCTTTAAATCGGCTAAAACCCGATATTTTAGTTTTATTAGGAGATCGATTTGAAATATTAGCCGCAGCTCAATCGGCGATGATTGCCAGAATACCGATTGCTCATATTCATGGTGGGGAAGTAACTTATGGGGCGTACGATGACTCGATTCGACATGCAGTAACAAAAATGAGTTATGTTCATTTTGTAACAACAGAAGAACATAGAAAACGGGTTATTCGATTAGGAGAACACCCGAACCTGGTATATAATGTAGGAGCTCCAGGCATTGAAAATATTGTAAGAATGTCGTTTCTATCAAAAAAACAATTAGAAGAATTTTTAGATGTATCATTAGAAGAACCAGTTTTTTTAATCACTCATCATCCGACAACATTAAGCCCCAATCCAATCGAGGGAATTGAAGAACTTCTAGAGGCCCTTAATAAGTTTAAAAATGCTACGATGATTTTTACAAAAGCTAACGCAGATAACAATGGCAGAAAAATCAATTCTTTGATTAGTGCTTATGTTAGTCAAAACCCACGTAAACGAAAGTTGTTTGATTCGCTGGGACAATTAAAGTACCTAAGTCTATTAAAATACGCCAATGTCATCATCGGGAATTCTTCTAGTGGTCTCTTTGAAGCGCCTTATTTAGAAACCCCTACTATTAACATTGGCAATAGACAAAGCGGCAGAATCAGACCTTCCTCTGTTTTTGATTGTGATCCAAATGTTAACGAAATAACAGAAGCGATCACAAAAGCGTTAAATTATAAATTTGAAAATGATGATCAATATAAAATTTTTGGTGACGGTAAGACTTCTAAACGTATATTAAGCATTTTAAAGAAGATAGAGATAAAGCCCATAATGAAGAAATTTTATGATGGTGAGATTATATGAAACAAACATTTATTATTGCCGAGGCCGGTGTGAATCACAACGGTTCGTTAGACTTGGCCTTTCAACTAGTAGATGCCGCAATTGAAGCCGGTGCTGATGCGATTAAGTTTCAAACATTTAAAACTGAACATTTAGTCACAAAATCAGCCCAGCAGGCAGAATATCAAAAAAAGAATCTGGTGAAATCCTCGTCACAATATGAAATGCTGAAAAAGCTGGAGTTGAGTTATGAGGATTTTAAAAAGCTAAAGCAGTATTGTGATGAAAAAGATATTCAGTTTTTATCTACACCTTTCGATTTAGAAAGTGTAGATTTTTTAATTCAAGAATTAAAATTGAATGTTATCAAAATACCATCTGGCGAAATTACAAACGCTCCCTATTTACATAAAATTGCATCACAAGATGTCAATGTAATTTTATCGACAGGAATGGCTACAAAGGAAGATATTCATCATGCTTTGGCATTTTTAGCTTACGGATTTGCGAATAAAACGGACGTTTCATTCGATAAAGTAA
Organism: Caryophanales bacterium; assembly: GCA_014896555.1. Taxonomy (GTDB): domain Bacteria; phylum Bacillota; class Bacilli; order Bacillales; family DSM-4216; genus Bacillus_O. Next base: position 3,434 of record JADBKC010000095.1, read on the forward strand.
AACGATTTTATCATAAAGATGAAGCCAAAAGGTTGTTGCAAGAAAAAGTAAGCATTTTACATTGTACAACAGAATATCCAACTCCTTATGAGGATGTACATTTAAATGCAATGGATGATTTGAAAGAAAAGTTTCATCTTTCTGTTGGATTGTCGGATCATACAGAAGGAATTGTAGTACCTATTGCGGCAGTTGCCAAAGGGGCGAAAATTATTGAAAAACATTTTACATTAGATAAGACGTTGCCAGGCCCGGACCATAAAGCTTCATTAGAGCCAGATGAATTAAAGGAAATGGTTCAATCTATACGAATTATTGAAAAAGCCCTTGGCAAGAAACAAAAAAAGCCGACACAAACTGAGTTAAAAAATAAAGAAGTGGCAAGAAAAAGTTTAGTGGCAGCAAGGACGATTAAAAAAGGAGAGGTATTTACCTGTGACAATCTAACAGTAAAGCGGCCTGGAACAGGAATCGAACCATACTATTATTGGGATTACATCGGGCAACAAGCAGGACAAGATTATGAAGAAGATGAGGTTATAAAGTAATGTGCTCTAAGCCTGTGATTATTCTTGGAAATGGTGGGCATGCTCGAGTATTGGTTGACATTCTATTGATGCAAAAAAGAAAAATAATCGGCTATACAGCGCCAAAAAAAGAAAACAATCCGTACAATATTGCTTACTTAGGGAACGACGAAGAAATATTACAATATCATCCGCAAGAAATTGAATTGGTGAATGCTCTTGGTTCAGTTTTCAATACGAAGATTCGAACAACTATTTTCAACAATTTTAAATCGAAAGGTTATAAATTTTCTACTATTATTCATCCTTCATCCATAATTTCAGGTACGGTTGTACTAGGGGAAGGTGTTCAAGTCATGGCAGGAGCGGTTATTCAACCATTTACGAAAATTGCCGATAATACTATTGTAAACACTTCAGCTAGTATAGACCATGATTGCTTTATCAATAAACATTGTCATATTGCGCCTGGATGTGTTTTGTCAGGCGGTGTTGTAGTTGGCGAGGAAACTCATATAGGCACAGGAACAAAAATTATTCAAAATATTACAGTTGGAAACAATGTGTTAGTTGGTGCAGGTTCCTTAGTCTTAAGAGACATCGGCGATAATAAGAAAGTTTATGGTAGTCCTGCTAAGGAAGTGAGTAAATGAGAAATTGGAAAGAATTGTTGGTACCTCCTTCTACATCTATTATCGAAACGATGAAAAATATAGACCATACTGCTGCCCAAATCGCATTAGTAGTAGATGATGATTTTCGGCTTTTAGGTACAGTGACAGATGGGGATATAAGAAGGGGAATTTTAAGAGGCATTTCACTTGATGACCAAGTAACGAAAGTGATGAATAAAAATCCGATTACGATGAAAAAAGGAACATCGAAGCAGGCAATTAAAAAGATGTTTCAAGAAAAAAAACTACGCCAGCTTCCTATTCTGAATAATAATAATCAAGTGGTAGATGTGATATTTTCAGATGTATTATTGGATTCACTTTCATTTGATAATTGGGTTGTCTTAATGGCAGGAGGATTGGGCACCAGACTTTTGCCTTTGACTGAAAACATACCAAAACCAATGTTAACGGTTGGCACTAAGCCGATTTTGCAAACGATATTAGAAAGTTTTATTGAACATGGGTTTCATCGATTTTACTTTTCCGTCAATTATAAACGTGAAATAATAAAAGATTATTTTGGTAATGGGTTAGAATGGGGAGTAAACATCCAGTACCTTGATGAAAATCAAAGATTAGGAACTGCCGGAGCACTTTCACTTTTTAGTGAAAAGCCAACAAAACCTATTATTGTGATGAATGGAGATATTTTAACCAAAATTAATTTTCAGCAACTTTTGCAGTTCCACGAAGAAAGTGAATCAATGGCGACAATGTGTGTAAGAGAATATCAACTTCAAATACCTTATGGAGTAGTTAGAACAGAAGGAACAAGGCTTTGTTCGATTGAAGAAAAACCGATTGAACGACATTTCGTCAACGCAGGGATATACGTTTTAAATCCTGAGGTGTTGAATTACATACCTGAAAATCAGTATTTTGATATGCCGTCTCTATTTGAATTATTAATCAAGCGACAAGAGAAAACCAATGTATTTCCTATTCGAGAATATTGGTTAGATATTGGGAGAATTCCGGATTTTGAAAAAGCTAATTTGGAGTTTTCGGAGGTTTTTGAATGATTCATGATAAAAAAGTACTTGCCATTATCCCTGCAAGGGGAGGATCAAAAGGAATTCCAAGAAAAAATATCAAAAGTCTAGCAGGAAAACCGTTGATTGCTTGGACGATTGAAGAAGCCAAAAAGTCAAAATATATAGATCGGCTTATTTTAACTTCTGAAGATAAAGAAATCATGAACGTCGCCAAGGAATATGGATGCGAGGTTCCGTTTGTGCGGCCAAAAGAATTGGCGCAAGATGATACTCCCGGAGTAGCTCCCATTCTCCATGCTATTCAAGAAGTACCAGGATTTGATTATATCGTCCTTTTACAACCAACCTCTCCCCTTCGATTAGTTAAAGATATTGATGATGCGATAGAGAAAAGTGAAAAAAATCATGGGATTGCCTGTGTATCCGTTTGTAAAACAGATAAAAATCCGTATTGGATGTATCAACTGGATTCAAAAGATTTTATGAGTCCATTTATCAATACGGATCACTTTCCCATTAGAAGGCAAGATACACCAGCTATTTATCAATTAAATGGTGCTGTGTATGTTTCTACTGTCAAAGAGCTAATCAAACAGCGAACTTTTCTGCAAGATAAGGTACTCGCTTATCAAATGCCAAGTGAACGCTCCGTTGATATTGATACAATCTTAGATTTTAAAATTTGTGAGATGTTTCTTAAAGATAGAGAAAAATAGTGATCTATGAATTAATTTTTATGATTCATCATTACATTTTGTGAATTTAGCAAAAAGTAAGAAAACATTAACAGATTCCCGACGGCAATGTTAGCGTTCACTAAAACTATCAGGAGATGTGTAAGTGTTTTCTTTATAACAAAAATTTCCAGAAAATACAGTTGTGAATCAAGAAATTTTGCCCACTGATTATTTCGTTCATGTTGAGAAAATAGAAGAGGAACGATGTCATTAAGGATTTCTCACATCATTTATCCACGACAGAAGGACAAGAAAAATTCGGGATTTATCCGTGTTGAACAAATCATTATATTTACTGGTGCTTGTAAAACGTTATCGTTGCCGAAACTGCAACGAAGTCTTTACGTCTTCCTTTGAATCGATTGTTTCTCACCAACACTATACGAAGCGTTTTTGTCTTTTCCTTTATGAGCAGGTTCTCGGCACCACCATTCAAGAGATTAGTCGAAAATACCAGATTCCTTATTCCACGGTGGAGCGAATTTTTTATTCCGTCGCTCATGATAAAGCGAAGGAACATGAATCTGTCATCCAAGAAATTCAAAGTGATCAAGACATAACTTTGAATTTCTTGGATGAAGTCGCTGTCCGAAAAGGACACCAATATGAAACCGTACTATATGATGCGAACCTCGGTGCTGTCATAGGGATGCATCACCACCGTGACTTTGATTCAACGTTGGAACTTTTATCTTTAAAGGTCCTTCATCCTGAAAAGGTAAAAAACATGGTCGTAGATATGTGGGAGCCCTTTCATAAAGCCGTTTACAAAGCCTTTCCTCATGCACAGACGATCGTGGATAAATACCATGTTATTCAAAAAGTGACACAGGCGTTCGATCAAGTCCGGAAGAAAATTCCCGGATTAAAAAAAGCACGATTGATCCTATTGAAAGGTTGTGAAAATCTGAAAGAAGAGAATCGAGAACGACTTAATGAGTTATTGGAAGACCATGAAATCCTAGCGCATGCGTATTATCTAAAAGAGCTATTTCGAGACTTTTATCGATCAAGAAACTATGAAACGGCAAAACAATGTTTAAAAGAATGGCTTCAATTAGCTTGGAGCAGTCCCTTCCCTTCCTTCCATGACGTGGCAAAAACGGTCGATAAATGGAAAGACCAGATTCTTCAATACTTTAAAACACCTTACACAAATAAACGAACAGAAGGCACCAACCACAAAATTAAGAACATCAAGCGAAGAGCTTATGGGTATAGAAATCTTGATCAATTTAGAATACGTGTATTTTTGGAGTGTACAGGAAAAACTGATAAAAAACAGGTGTCCTAGTCTCCCCTTCTTCATCATTTTGGTGATTATAGTTGGTGAAAAAGAAGCCGTCAAGGAAAGCACTTGCCCCCTTCTTTTTCACCAACTGGCTAGTCTGTAAGATGAAGAAGGAGAGGGTTTGAGTGTCCCACACTCTAGCTAACTGATTGTCAGAATTCTGTGATGGTCACAAAAAATGGTGAAGAGACACTTTTTTTATCGGATACAGTGCCTATAATTTGAGAAAATGGCAGACACAGCGAAATGAAAAGCAGGAAGTGAAGGGACAAACAGTCAGCGTGCACCCTCTTTATCAAAAAAGTATTCATAAAAAGTAAATTCATAGTAAAAAGAGATGACTCAGAAAAGACTATTTTTTAATGACCTTTTAAATCAGCCTATAAATATTTGACTTTCTTTAATTTGAATCGAATCCAGCAAAAAATTAGTTCTTAATGCCAGTTCGATTGCAAAATTGCATAAACGAGAATTAGTGCATTAAATAAAACATTAATCTTCAATAACTGGACGATATTCAGGAGGAAGATAATAATATAAAAAATGTAGTGCTCTGTCTTTATTATTAAACTGTCCTTCAATTTTGTCATCATTATTATATTTGATCGTTATTTCGTACTTTTGAAAAGTATCAGCGTCTATAGAATCTTCATCATAATCTTCAATAAATCTTATAGCATCATTTATAGTTTGAACTTGGTAGCTATTTCCGCGTAACGGAATAATTCGAATTATTTCTATTTGTCTATTTAATGATTGCTCCAATTTATCTGTAAAATGATGAACTCTATCACTATTTATTTCATATAAATAATGAGCAACTGCTTGGTACTGTTCTTCGGAGAGTTCTTCCATTTCATTTACTTTTTCTTTTAAAACTTCAGTTGGCGTATCTTCATCAAATGAAACATCTACTCCAACTTTTTGAAACGCTTCTATAACTGTTTCATAAGGAAAATAAAGGATATTAAATCCTAAGGAATGCAATTGTTGTAAAGCACCTTCAGTAAATTCTCCTGCTAGTAGTACACCTATAAAAGGAGCGTGAATATAATTTGTATCTCTTAATGGTATAATAGCTCCTTGAATTTCTTGCGCTTTATTTCTTGAATGTTTTGTATAACGCCTCCATGCTACTTCGATAAATGCTATGGGGTATCCTATTTTTTGATCTGTTCCTTCTTTTTCCATTACGAAATCTAAGTCATGCTTATTACCATACTTATCCATCCAAGTTAGCTTTTTGTTTCTTCCTCTTGCTGGCCTTGTCCCTTTTTTGTCTAGGTAAACTTTATATTTTTCTGCTAAATCTTGAAGTAAAGGTTCTAATGAGAGTTCAAGTAAATCTCCTATGATTTGTCCAATTTTATGTGATGGAGATTCAGCCATTTATATCACCTATCCTTTTATCCATAATCTCCCTTCTTTAAGCGGTACCCTGTGTTTCCTATTTTTCCATTTTATATTTCTATCACGAGTTTTTTCAAAACTAAATTCCTTAAAACCAGCAGAAAGGGCTAATTGCCCTAACCATTTATCTACTGGGACATAAACACCATAAGGTGCAGAATCACCAATAACAAAACATACTATTGAGCCTTCTTTAGCGATTCTTCGTAAAGCTACAAAAACATGTGCTAAATCTAGAAAGTAATTCGCAATCATTGTGTGATAATTTTTCTTTCCACCATGATTTTCTCTTTCCATTTCTAAGTTTTTGCATACATTATATATTTCTTCATAAATTGGATTTAGAAGTTCATCTTCTAATATTTCAAAGGTTTGGTTTTTTAAACTGGTTACATGTTGAGTACATGATCTGATTAAATATTTTCTTACTTTTTCCTGAAGGTCACCCCATTTTTTAATTTCACCTAAAAATGTCATCTCTAGCCTAGTAGCATCAGCATAATCATAGTTATTTGCATATGGAGGTGATGTTATAATTAAATCTGCCCAATTACTGGGAACAGATGAACAATAACGTGCGTCATCCCTCATTAAAATCCCTTTTGATTTACTGAAAGTTTCCTCTTGCATTATCATCATATCATTTACCATTAGATCAATTCTTGATTGAAAAGCATCATATGGAGAAACACTTTTTGATTTATGTTTATTTGGTAATATATATTGCCATTGAGCTGTTCCTGCTGTTGAACACACTCTTAATATTGATATAAGTGCTAGCCAAGTTAATTTATATTCAGCACTATCATCCTTATTTTTATTTAATACACATTTTAGCGAATCCAATTCCTTTAAAGATTTTTCTGTATAAACTCTATAAATTAGTTCAGGATATCCTTCTGTTTTTCCACCATATTTTTTTGCTTCTTCTAGTATATGGTACGCATAAGACTTAAATAAATTCCATTCACAGTCCCAATTAAGTTTTGCTTTTGCAATTCTTGAAACTAATGGATGAGACTCAACTCCTATACTATTAATACCAAGTGAATCACAACTAATTAAAGTTGTTCCTGATCCTACAAACGGGTCAAAAACGTTAAATTGTTCATTATCGTTTTTATATTGATTTACTACTGATTTTACCCATTCAGCAGAAAAACCTGCAGAGTATCTAAACCATCTATGGACGGGAAGTGTCATGTTATCGGCAAATGTTGAAGTTGTATCTTTTTGAATTTTTTTATTTGATTTTGGTTTAGGGAACAATTCAAGTTGTTCTAAGTTCATAAGTATTGGAATCCTCCTTCTACATATATTAACATTTTTTCCTAGTGAATTATTTAAATTGTATATGTGATTAAAGGTTTAAGCCCATTAAATTGTGTAAATGGAAATAAGAAAAGAGCCATGTGTTGCTTCCATTTTGGTAGAATAATCAGTGGACAAAAATAAGGAGCATTCCTGTTAGAAGTTTTTTCGGGGACTTGAATAAAAAAAGCCCTCTTGGTATGATTCGGGGGTGTCAATTCTCTAGAAATGACCCCTAATTTAGAACCAGGAGGACTCCTATGAATTGTACTCAAAATCACAAAATTAATCAAGTCACCGAAAAAACGTGAGTCAGTCAAGACTTTGTGGGAATTTTTTTGGTTCGCTGAAAATAGATGTAAG
>JADBKC010000245.1 GCA_014896555.1 Caryophanales bacterium
TGCAATCGCCCCCGGAGCAATTGAAACAGCCATGCTGAATGGTTTTTCCGAAGAGGATTTACAAACAATGAAAGAAGATATACCGCTCGCAAGATTCGGAACTCCAATGGACGTTGCAAACAGTGTTTCTTTTTTGCTTTCAGACAAAGCATCTTATATTACAGGGCAAGTTCTCGCTGTTAATGGTGGATGGTACACTTAATGACAATCCTTTCTCAAACGATGAATATTTTGAACCTCAATCAAGCAAAATAACCGTGAATACCAAATAAGGAGGTTCAAACGATGTCTGTTTTAGATAATTGGCAGCACTGGAAAGACTTTTTAGGTGATCGCCTTCATCAGGCTCAAAATTCCGGAATGAACAATGAAGTCATCAATGATCTTGCATTCCAAATTGGTGATTATCTTGCAAAGCAAGTAGAGCCGAAAAATGAACAGGAAAGAATTCTTGCGGACCTTTGGTCTGTTGCAAGCCCTGAAGAACAGCACGCGATTGCCAGTATGATGGTAAAGCTTGTTCAAAATAACGGAACTCACTAAAAAGTATATCCATACGACAAAAAGAGAGGGCACCCTCTCTTTTTTTGCTTTTAAAGAAAGTTTAACTTTGATAAAGTAGAAAGCTGCTTTGGATTAGATGCGTTGTCTAGCTGCCTAGCCCTTCGAGGTCTCCTCACGCCTGCCTATGAAGTCGCTTTTTGACTTCATAGGCAAGACCTCCAGCGCTTGTCGGGGCTAACCAAGGTGCTTGCGCTTTTCTTGCGTTTTCGTTACAAGTTTGAATTTATTGTTTTGTGCTTGTTTTTCCTTTCATCTTCAATCAAAATCATTTATTATAGAAGCTGGATGAAAATTGTGATGGAATTGTCATTCGCAAGTAAGAAGGGGAGGTTTTTTTATGGTTATAGCGAAAACAGAATGGTATTTGGAATATGAGATTTTAATAAACCGTCCCGGTCTTCTCGGTGACATTTCGTCCCTACTAGGGATGCTTTCCATCAATATTGTGACAATTAATGGGGTTCATGAAGGACGCCGTGGGCTACTTCTTTTAGCAAAAAATCGAGAACAAATTGAACGGTTAGAGTCTATCTTGAACACAATGGATACAATAAGAGTAATCAAGCTTCGCGAGCCAAAACTGCGTGACCGCCTCGCTGTCCGCCATGGCCGGTACATACAAAGAGATGCAGACGATAAGAAAACATTCAGATTTGTCCGCGATGAAATTGGATTGCTCGTCGATTTTATGGCAGAATTATTTAAACAGGAAGGCCATAAATTAATTGGGATTCGAGGTATGCCAAGGGTCGGAAAAACAGAATCGGTCGTAGCCTCAAGCGTAAGTGCCAATAAGCGCTGGCTGTTTGTGTCATCGACGCTGCTAAAACAAACGATCCGCAACCAGCTCATTGAGGACGAGTATAACGAAAATAATATATTTATTATTGATGGCATTGTTTCAACCAGGCGTGCAAATGAGCGCCATTGGCAGCTTGTCAGGGAAATCATGCAGCTTCCTGTAGTAAAAGTGATCGAACATCCTGATATTTTT
>JADBKC010000246.1 GCA_014896555.1 Caryophanales bacterium
TCTTGATGCGGTAATTTCTGCTTTATATCATGTTTCACGACAAAAATCCCAAGATTTGATCAAGCAAGGGCTTGTAAAAGTAAACTGGGCTTTCGTAGAAAATAAATCGTTTGAATGTGGGGAAGGTGACGTGATCTCCATCCGCGGATATGGCCGTTCAAAGATCCTTTCGATTGAAGGGAAAACAAAAAAAGACAAATGGCGAATGGTTTCCGGCAGACAAAAATAAAAAGTTTTTAGCAGGAATCATGCTGATTTTGTCGAATGATTACATATGCAATTAGCAGCAACTGACTTGAATTAGGAGGTGTCATCATGCCGTTAACCCCACTGGATATACATAACAAGGAGTTTAGTAAAAGTTTCCGGGGATATGACGAAGATGAAGTGAATGAATTCCTCGATCAAATTATTAAAGAGTTCGAATTATTAATTCGGGAAAAGAAAGAATTGGAAGAAAAGCTGAATGACCAGACAGAAAAGCTTGGTCATTTTACGAATATTGAAGAAACATTAAATAAGTCAATTATTGTAGCGCAGGAAGCAGCAGAAGAAGTGAAGCGAAATGCTCAAAAAGAAGCAAAACTAATCATTAAGGAAGCAGAAAAGAATGCTGACCGTATCGTAAATGAAGCGCTCTCCAAGGCAAGAAAAATTGCTCTTGAAATTGAAGAGTTGAAAAAACAATCGAAAGTTTTCCGCACAAGGTTTAAAATGTTAGTTGAAGCGCAATTGGACATGCTGAATCATGATGATTGGGATCATTTGCTCCAATACGAACTTGATGCAACAGAATTAAAAGCAACATCAGGAGAAGAAGACTCGCTAGCTTGACGAACTGACAGTTTATCGCATATAATTTCATAACAAATACTAAATCACAATTTTGACGATGACAGGGACAGTACAGTTTCCATGGCTTATTTCAGCGAACCGGGGCAGGTGGGAGTCCGGTATAGGCGGAAATTGGAAGATCACCCTTGAGTTCCGAATTGAACGCTTAAGTCAGTAGATCGAGGCGCATCATTCACGTTACGAATGGTTGAGCGGACAGATATTTTTACGATCTGTCTACAAGGGTGGTACCGCGGGAATAAACCTTCTCGTCCCTTTTGGGATGAGAAGGTTTTTTTCATTTTTCCGTTTTACATGATGATGAAATAAGGACTGCATGTTGAAACCAAAAATGATGGAAATGAAAGTTTTTTACAGGAGGAAAGAAAAATGGATTACAAAGATACGCTGTTAATGCCGAAGACGGAATTTCCGATGCGTGGAAACCTTCCGAAACGTGAACCTGAAATTCAGGCAAAATGGGAAGAAATGAATATTTATCAAAAAGTGCAAGAAAGAACAAAAGGACGCCCGCTGTTTATTTTGCATGACGGCCCTCCGTACGCGAACGGCGATATCCATATGGGACATGCATTAAATAAAATTTTAAAAGACATGATTGTCCGCTATAAATCAATGAGTGGCTACCATACACCGTATGTGCCCGGGTGGGATACACACGGATTGCCGATTGAACAGGCATTAACGAACAAAGGT
>JADBKC010000096.1 GCA_014896555.1 Caryophanales bacterium
ATTGGATAAGGGTGGCGACATGACGTCACCACCCCAACATTTGACATAGAACCTTTTATTTTTGCAGCTCGTTGCTCTCAAGAAAAGGAAAATTTTGCAAAAACAAGGCGGCAGACAAAGAACGTTTGGCTAGCATATGAAAATAAGCAGTATGAACCGATAAAACGGCAATAATGATAATGTTTTTAATGGTTTTGCGCTTTTCTTCATCCAATTGGAAATGATCCAGAACCATTTTATCTGCCTTATATTTGATGAATCTTTCAATCGTTTCAATTGTTCCTTCATTTGGCAAGCGCTTTTCGACCAATGGCTGCTCATTGATTTCTTCAAACAGAGAAGAGTAACATGAATAGAGATGAATTGGATTGATGAGATCATCTTTTTGATCATCGGGATCGTTGATGATCAGCTTGAAAAGTTGACGAATGGACTCAAAGTCAAGGGCCGTTTTTAAATCCTCCACAATGAATAAAAGTGCGGTTTGCTCTAATGAATATTTTTTTCCTTTTTGGGGAGAGCCGATCATTTCTTTCATATCCCGTTTAATCCAGTTTTGTAACGCAGTTACCGAAAAATTAGTGTATTCAATTTGATTGCCAAGTGCTGCTATTTCATTAAGAGAAAAACCTCTATCAGGTTTATTCATTTTTATGATTTTTTCAAAAATAGGCGGAAGCGTTCCAATTTTTGCAGCGTCCGGACCAGAGTCAGAGCGAGAACCACGATCGCCAGACTGCATCCATGCCTCTTGCAGGACCGAAAGCGGTGATTTTGTGATCCAACCTTTTAACGAAAGAAGAAGGAACGCCATTTCCTTTCTTGTTAATTGAAAAGTATTCACGAATGTTCCTCCTATTTACAAGTTCTCTTGAACTTATCTTACGCCTTTCTATAAAGAAAGTCAAATGACATTATTACTAAATTAACTTTCTGGCGATATGATAGCTATTTTTGAAATAAATGAATGGCTATATTTTCTTTTAAAATAGATCATTTTCACTTGAATATTTTTAAATAAGATCATATAATAAGTTCATAAGAACTCGAATATGACAGTTCTTGAAACTGAAAATCAAAAATGTAGAAAAGGAGACGAATCAACCGATGTTCAAAAAATGGGTTAAATGGCTTGCTTCATTAGCTCTTGTTTTTTCACTTGTTGGATTAGGTATGGTAGACAGCGCATCGGCAAAAGGATACCGATCTGGAAAAGGATTTTATCAGCCGAGCCACAGCCAGCAAATTGTGCCGAAAAAAAATCAAAATAGCAGTATTTTCAATTCGTCAAAATCGAACACCACCCCATACACACATACTGTTCCACATAAAAGCAGCAAAGGAAGTTTTGCGAAAGGGCTTTTATTGGGTGGTTTAGGCGGATTTTTAGCAGGAAGTTTGTTTCATGGTCTTGGACCAATCAGCACAATGCTTGGATTTGTCATCAATTTATTTCTTCTATTTGCCGTTGTCATGCTGGTGGTGAGCGCTATAAGATTGTTCTTTAATCGCAGACATCAAAGGGCGGATGATTCATGGAGACGTTAAAATTTTCTGAACAAGAAATTATGAATGCTGTCTGTGTTTATGTGGCAGCGAAAGCAAATGTGCGCCCGGAAGATGTGATTGTTGAATTATTATACGATGATGACACTGGATTTGGAGCAGAAGGCGAAATCGCAGGCGTATTGCATCCTTTGACAGAACCTCAGCTTATTGAAGCGATCAGAGGTTGGATTGAAAGGGAGTATCAAATCGATCCGTATGCGGCTGGAATTCAGCTGAAATTGGATGATCATGAAGGAATCATCGCTTTTATAAGCGAATAAAGGGTATGTAAAAAATTTTTATATAGTGCGTTCGAATTTTGAAGTCTCCTTGGGAAAATTCCAAGGGGACTTATATTTTGCCATAAAAATGGTGTGTGTTCTCTGTAACCTTATTTTCGACTGCAAAAACTTATAGCCATTAAATAAATGAACAATTTGAGAATGATGAATTAAATAATATGAAAAACAGGAAAGAATGGGGAATGCGTTTGACGAAATGATGGAAGGCATCATACAAAATTAGTCGATTAAACGTGCTGGAAAAAACGTGGTTTTCGTTAAAGAAAGCAAAAAGAAAAAAGGCCCTATCTGAAAGATGGCTATTACCCAAAATACAATAGTTTTGACAGCGGCAAGTTGCCTAGTAACATTATTCTAAAGGAAATAAAAACAAAGGATGAAAGGGAAAGGGGAAACCATTCATCCTTTTAGATCATTACTTGGTTAATCTTAATTCCCACATATTTCCGTTCCTCCAAAATCTTTTTTCTGTCACGAAGCGATTTCTGGACGTTCTTCTACGAGCAGAAATTTGAAAAAAACGTCTAGAAGTGCGTCTTCTGGAAGTGCGGCGTCTCGATGTGCGTCTTCTCGAAGTGCTACATCTGGAAGAACGCCTAGTCGTGCATCGTCCAGTAGAACGTCTGGAAGAGCGCCTGGTAGTACGTCTCGAAGAGCGTCGTCTCGAACTACGTCTGGAACGACGTCTGCGAGATGATAATGGACCGCCTTTGACTTCCTCAATCACGCTTGGATCTTGAAACATAAAATCTTCTAATCCAGCAGCAGTTGCTCTTTCAAAGGCCTCTTTGATATCACTATGGGTAATCTGTCCCATGTGAAAACCTCCTTTTCAATTTTATATGGAAACTATTTATTCTTTTTTCACAATACATAGTATGTGGACAATAAAGTTTTGTCTAAGACAAACATGTAATTTTTGTAAAAGATTATGAAGGATTCTCCGGGTGTCACCCTCCTATTTTTTTCATATGAATATAGTAATCTTGCGTGAAATACGTTTCGGAGCGAGGAGGAGAAAGATGGATAAAATCAGCAATTTGACACAATATGAACTTTATATCCATCCAAAAGATTTCCAAGAGCTGAAGAGTGATATTTGGAACGATGAACCACTGCCGGCAAAATTAAAAATAGGCAAAAAAAAGCTGGATATTGATATCGCTTATCGCGGTTCACATATCCGAAAACTTGAAAAAAAGTCCTATCACATAGCTTTTTATAGACCCAAAATATACAGAGGGGCGAAAGAAATTCACTTGAATGCAGAGTTTAAAGATCCGTCTATGATCCGAAATAAATTATCTTTTGATTTTTTTGCGGATATAGGCGTTTTGTCGCCGCAATCCCAGCATATTTTTTTGTCCATAAATGGTCGAAAAGAAGGAATCTATTTAGAGTTGGAATCTGTGGATGAGTGCTTTATCAAAAAAAGAGGCTTGCCAGAAGGGGCCATTTTTTATGCGGTGGATGGGGATGCTAATTTTTCGTTAATGAGTGATTTAGATAAAGAGATTAAACGTTCATTGGACTTAGGATATGAAATGAAATGCGGGGATGAACAAGACTTAATTTATTTGCAGGAGATCATATTGAAAGTGAATACCATTCCACGGGCAGAATTCGAATACGAGATTCAAAAATATATTCATGTCCAACAGTACTTATATTGGCTGTCAGGAATCATTTGCACCCAAAATTACGATGGGTTTGTTCATAATTATGCGTTGTATCGAAATGGGGAAACGGGATTATTTGAAATCATTCCTTGGGATTATGATGCTACATGGGGAAGGGACATCAATGGAAAGGAAATGCCGGAAGATTATGTGAGAATTCTAGGATATAATACGCTGACGGCCCGCCTACTCGATGTCCCCTCCTTTCGAAAAAAGTATCAATTGATTTTGAAAGAGATCCTGGAAGAAAAATATACCGTTGAAAACATGCAGCCAAAAGTCGAAGGGCTCTATCAACAAATTAAACCGTCTATTCAAAAGGATCCCTATTTAAAGGATCGGCTGGATCTATTTGAAAATGAGCCTGAACTCATATTGCATTTTATCGAAAAAAGAAGAAATTATATTCGAAATCATTTACATGATTTGGACTAGTAAGTTGGGAAATATTCTGAAAATAGGCTACTACAGTGATCATCTCTTCCTTGTGATGAGTATACATGTACAATAGTTATTCCATATGGTTAATTGACAAAGAGGATATTAATGAATAAGAAAATGAGTGCTAACCATCAATGTAATGAGGATCGATTTCATTCTTTTTTGGAATCTTTAAAAGGGCGGAAAGTTACGATTTATCGCCATGGTCCCGAATCCAAAATAGGACGTCTGTTGGATGTTCAGTCAGATTATATTGTTTTAGAGGTTGAAAACAATAAGCATGTTTATTATCAAATTCATCATGTAAAAAGCGTCAGTGAAGATACTAAAGCCAGCCGACCAGTAATGGAACAGGACGAGGAGCAGGACTTTATTAAAGAGGAAAGCTTTAGTGGTTTATTCCGCCACTTAAAAAATGAGTCTATTCAAATCAATCAAGGTGGACCTGATATGACGGTCGGAAGATTAGTGGAATCAAGCAATGACTTTATCGTTTTAGCATTAGAAAACAATGAGATCGTGTATTTTAATCTTCATCATGTGAAAAGTGCATTGAAATTGTCTCTGATGATTCAGAATCAGCCGAATCGGTATCATTAGAACAAAAGAATCTATCAGAATCATCCGATCCATCTACTTCCTTTAGTCCTGAGATATTAAAAGCGGAATGCTTTTCTGAGCTCTTTGATCATTTGATGTATAAATGGGTATTAATCAATCGTCAAGGTCCTGATGCTTTGGAAGGAATTTTAGTCGAAAATGCTGGAGGACTTTTTACCATTATTAACAACCAAGAAATTATGAGAATCAATCCGTTTCATATTAAATCCTTTAGTATAGGTCCAAAAGCTGACAAAAAAGAAGAAAACAACCAACAGGAAGCTGAGGAAGAGGAAGATCCTTCATCGCGATCGCACTATAGAGAGAGACAATCGTCCTGCGAAAGAAGATCTGAAAGACAATCCTATTCTAGAATTGCTTATTCAAGAAGAACATCAAGAAATACATCCACAAGATCAGAGAAAATTCCCATAAGATATAGTAGCTCGCGCCATTCAGCTAGGTATTCGAGAGCGAGCAGCCATCTGAGAACAGATGAAATAAAGAAAGTAGACTATTATTGGAATGGGGAAAACTACCAATAAATAATAGACGTCATACTAGGTGCATGAGTACATGACACTGGTGCACCTAGTATTATGAAAGGAAGGAGAAAAGGATGGAAAAATTAAAAAAATATATCGACTCTGAAATCGAATTAGAGATATCCGGAAAAACCATTTTTTATGGAATTTTAATGGATATTGGCCCGGATATATTAGTCTTATTTGACGGACGTAATTATCTTTATATCCCCTTATTGCATGTCCAAAACATTAAAGAACGGATTGAAAAAGAATGGACAGGAGTTCAGCAGCCTGTGGCAATTGGTTTTGAAAATGACGATCATGAAATTTCTTATCGAAAAACATTGTCAAATGCAAAGGGGCAATTTCTCGAATTATTCGTTACTGGAAACAAATCGCTTCATGGTTATATTACGAGTGTTTTAAATGATTATATTGTGTTTTACTCTCCTGTTTATAAAAATGTTTTTATTTCCATGCACCATTTAAAGTGGCTTACGCCATACTCTTACCAAACAACTCCTTATACGTTAAGCAGTAAAGAACTTCCTGTCGTTCCTTTAAACGTCCCATTGGCTAGATCGTTTGAAGAACAATTAAAAAAATACAAAGAAACGTTAGTGGTTTTTGACTTGGGAGAGGAACCAGACAAAATTGGGCTTTTGAAAAACGTGGAGAACAATATGGTAGAACTCGCTGCTGCTGATAGTCGAGCTGTTTTTTGGAAGCTCTCCCATTTGAAAATGTTTCATCTCCCATAAAAACACCAATGATTGAATACTCATTGGTGTTTTTATGAAGACCAATGAGTACAGCGAGTCTTAAATAAACAAACACGAATATAGGTTCATAAGTGTAAATAAGGATGGAGACAATAGTGCAAAAATACTAGAGAAAAGGACGGTTGTTGGAATCACGGAAGGTTACACCAGCGTACCTATAAGGACTGCAAATGTTAGAAGAAAGGTATAAGATTTAGTTCTACCATCAAAGCAGAGCGGTTATGAAATAGATCAGAAAGTACTGACAGTGTGTGCTCTCTATATAAATCGTTTCGTCGTGATTCATCATTTGTATTGTATGTATATGTGGCCAAGCAAGAAATGGAGTAAGCGAAATGATCAATTTCCTTCGAAAAAACAAGCAGAAACAGGCAAACTTCTGCTTGTTTTTTTATTTCTTGATTTAACCATCTTTGAAAAAATATGGTTAGAATGAAAAACTAAACGTAATTCTTTTAAATGTAGCTGGCATTTGTCTAAATGAAAAATGATTAGTATAAATGCCGCTATTTGCCCCAATGTTCTTGAATAAAACGATCCCGCCCAGATTTTACTCGATCTTTCTTATATTTTTCCGGATTTTTTTTATAAAAATCTTGGTGGTAGTCTTCTGCGGGGTAGAAAGTAGAAGCAGGCAAAATTTTTGTCACAATGGGTTTTTGAAATTTTCGGCTTTTCTCTAAACGTTCTTTTGATTCTTCTGCTAATTTTCGTTGCTCTTCCGTATGATAAAAAATGGCTGTCCGGTAGTTGTCTCCTCGGTCATGGAATTGTCCACCATCATCTGTTGGATCAATTTGCTGCCAATAAATTTCTAAAATTTTGCTATAAGGAAAAACAGTTGGGTCATAAAGAATTTCCACTGCTTCATAATGTCCAGTTTTTCCGGATTTGACTTGTTCATAGGTTGGATTTTCCAAATGTCCTCCTGTATATCCGGAAGTTACTCGGTGAATACCTTCCCATTGATCAAAAGGCTTCACCATGCACCAAAAACATCCTCCAGCAAATGTTGCTTTTTCTAATTGCTTTACCATCATTAAACACCTCAAAACGTTGGTTTCACGATATAATGTTCATTTTATCACTAAAAGAAATGAAACATCAATGCTGTGTACATAGGAAAAACGACGAAAGGAAGGATCAGGGGATCATGAACCTAATCGATATGCCAAATCAACTTGACAGAGTAACAGTGATTTCACGATGATAGTTGAGGCAAACGAGCTTTTGAGGATGACCGATAATGGATTAAAAGCAAACCTATTTTCACATATCATTCAATATGAAGAAAACGATAAATCTCCTTGCTGATTTCACAAAACAAGGATGAGGAGTCATTTTTCATTGATCTTCAGACAATGTTTCAATACCTGCAAATGATTTTTTCATTCTAATCAAAAGAAAGCGATCAGACTAGACATATTCAAACATCATGACTTGCAAAATTTAAACGAGAGCTTCATGAAAAAACCACTGAAAGAAGGGTCTCGTTGGCGGCAAAGCAAAATGATGAAGCTTTGCCTTACTTTTGTTTTCATCGATCTTCAATGACAACCCACTTGCTAGCCCAGTTTTCCAGCTCATGAATGACGGGCTCTAATGCTTTTCCTTTTTCCGTCAACGAATACTCGATTCTGACCGGTGTTTCAGGATATACTTTTCGATTGACAATTCCTTCTTGCTCCAATTCCTTGAGTCTTTCAGACAACAGCCGGCCGCTGATTGGGATAGAAGATTCTATTGTGCAGAAACGCTGCGGCCCTGAAAGCAATTGATGTATGATAAAGCCTGTCCAACGTTTGCTAATAATGTTCATTGCTTTTTCAAATTTGGGACATAAGGTTGATTGACTCAATTTGATCACCTCCCGAACCCATTATAACCTAAATTCATACGCTTGTAATCTTTCATAATCAATACCAGATGTTGAAAAGTCTTTAGCTTTTAATGACTCATATCAGAATGGGCAATCAATTTGAATCGGTTTTATTTTCGTTTCTCAATCTTAACACAAAATTTATAAGAATCATTCTCAAGAGAATTTTAAAAGGATCTGATGAATAAAATGATCAGATCCTTTTTGGTTCGGTTATTTTTGTACCATTCGTCCTTCGTTTAACGACAGCAGATATTTTGCTAAAGCTTTCTGTTCATTCTTCGTAAAGCCGCTCTCTTGATCGACCCAAAACGAATGTCCATCGCCGGTTATATGGACGGAATGGAGGGGGAAATTCGCTGCTATTACTTTTTGGCGCTCTTTTCGATCCACAAGCGCGATGATACTTCTGTATGGATCTACTGGTTTCCCTTTAAGCAGTGTCCCGGTAAGGCCATAGTTATGTTCGTACCCCACCGCGACACCACCGTCGTGAAGATAAGGTGCTTGCCAATAAAGGCCGATCAAGCTCGGCGTTTTATATCCGCCCTTCCCATCATGTGCAAAACCTAATCGAAGCTGTTGTTCGTCTACGCTGTCCATTGGGGCTTTCAGCACACGTGCATTTTGTCGGATCGGTACTTTCTCAGCTGGTGAATAGAGAAGAGGCTCTGCAAATATTTTGGCCGTTTTGGCTAAAGCTTTTGCCCTTGACGGTTCTGTTCCAATTTCGTCTGCCGGAACGATTTTGTGGTTAGTCAAATAAGAGCCAGCATGACAGCTGATGCATCCTGCTTTCGAAAAAACGTTGTACCCAGCATCAGCTTCCGAGTGACGAATGTTTATTTTCGATTTGGGTGGAATGATCGCATTTTGAAAAGCAGACATCGCGTTGTTTTGTTCATTGAAATGAAAACCAGGGCTAGAGACAATGAAACCATCCGGAGCAACAGGTGATACCTTTGGAAATGTCGGAGGTTTGACCAGTTCGTTTATTCCCGGTGCATCAGGCGTCGGATCCACTTTAGCGAAAAAAGAGGAAGGGCTTTTTCCTTTGCGTGGATCGAATCGAAATGTTGGATTAGCCGCATTTTGCAAAATCGTTCCAAGATAGGTTTCTTTCTCAATGCCAAAGAGCGGTTTGGCAATATCTGCTTGTGAAAGGGAATCGGAATTTTGTGCATGAACATTATTGTTAAAAACGGTTAATCCGTGGAATGAACCAGCCATGCCAAATCCACTCCAACTATAAGGGAAATTTTGAAAGGTAAAAGAGGAAGGGATTTGAGCTGGGTTTCCTTTTAAATCAATCGTGGAGTCAAAATTTCCCGGTGGCCACAAGAGCAGTGTTTTGTCCACTGACTCTTCCAATTTTTCTTTGTTTGGAAGTTTTAGATTCCCTTGTTTTTGAAGGAAATGAGAAAAATTAGAAATGTTCGCGTGCGTGAAATAGGCAGCTGTATTGGGCGCTAAAGCAAGGAGCAAACCAGCATTTAAATCTGAATTAGGGGCTCCTTCAACCACACGCTTCGTTTCTCGATCGACCGTCGCATGGCAAGCCGCGCAGCTAATGCCAGCTTTTAACTCTCCGTTGGAAAATGAAACAGGCATACCTAAAGGAGCAAAAGAACCTTTTGGAACATCAAGGCCTGTGGAAATCAACTGACCTTTTTTGAATGATTGCCCGCCGATTTTCATGTCATTCGCCAGTTCCACTTTTAAGTTCGTTGTGCCTGCCCCTTTTAGCGTAATGAGTGCTTTCATCAAATGGGGTGCCGTAAGCGGACCGTCCAAAATACCGACAATGTCTGTAAGAAACACTTCATTTCCAAATGTCTCTTTATAGAAAGCGTTTCTCCCTTTTTCAAACAAATCATAATTCACTTTCACTGCGCCATTTTTTTCCGAAAGTTTCTTTGCTCTCCCTTCAGAGAGACTGAATGTTTGTCCGTACCAATCATAGCCGTTTACATTTCGATAAGAACTGATGGTGTTCTCTTGATCGGGGACATAGGCATATTCGAGGTCGATAAAAGAAACAATGGCTGCAATGAGAATAATGAATCCCGTGATTGCTATAAACCAAGCCTTTTTTTCCAAAGTGATCCCTCCGTCGTGCAGTTGCTATTTCATGATGGCGAGTTGATTGTACTGGAAACCGGCGAGTACCTTTGATGATGAATGGAAATTTTTGTTTATAAATATCGATGGCTGAAAGAAGATATGTTTTAAACAATAGATAAAATTCAAGTTATTAGACAGTGTTTTTATTGTTTCTAGAAGACGTCGCGTTTATTCCAACAAGAGATGACGGTCAGTCAAACGTTCTTCCACATGCACTGATGAGCATTTCTTTGTTGAATAAATCTCGTTGTAAAGGGGATTTTCAAGTTTTATGATTCTTTAAAAGCAAGTTGGAAAAGGAAAATTTGTTAGAAGCATTAAGTACAATGGAGAGCGGTAAGGTTTTTGGACAACCGAGACAAACGTAGATTGTGAATGGGCGTAAGATGGTGGGATGATTCGATTTTCGGTAATTAGAATGGCAAAAGGTATACTAAAAAAACTTAGAAGGTTTTAAGTAGGTGAATCATTTTGCCGAGAGGAAAAGAATTGGAGCAGTTGCCAATGTCCAATATAGCCCCAGGAGCGGGAGAAGACCCGGGTCGGTTTCAACGGAGAGATATCAAAAGCGGTCCGAAAAGGGAGGGAAAGAACGAAAAGAAAATCAATCGAAAATAGTGGCAA
>JADBKC010000097.1 GCA_014896555.1 Caryophanales bacterium
ACTTTTTTTGCAAAGTCCTTTACAACTTTAAAGTTGACATCGGCTTCCAAAAGCGCAAGGCGAACTTCTCTCATCATCTCTTTCACATCCGCTTCGGATACCTTTCCTTTGCCGCGGATTTTTTGAATGGTGCTTTGCAACCGCTCGGCCAATCCTTCAAAAGCCATGCTAGTGCCCCCTTTCTTTATTAAATATCTACTCCAACCTCTCCAATTGTTCCACCAACTCGAGCAACTGCTCTTTTGAATGGTTGTCAGAAGAGATGGTCTTCTTTAATTGTTGAAACAGTTTTGTCCTCATTTGAAACTTTTTGAATAAAGACAGTTTCTCTTCATATTCTTCCAGCATGGCTTCTGTCCGTTTAATGTTATCATAAACCGCTTGACGGCTTATACCGTATTCTTCTGCTATTTCCCCCAACGAGTAATCATCGAGGTAATAGAGGGCCATATAATTACGCTGCTTTGGAGTCAACAACGATTGATAAAAATCATACAAGAAATTCATTCTCGTTGTTTTTTCCAGCATGCCTTTCCCCTCTTTTCTTTGTTAAGTGGAATTCCTTTACACTATTTCAGTGTACTTTGCATGACTTCAAATGTCAAGGGAATTCCCTTGCATGTATCCGATTGAAAGAAATAGAAGCACTTTTTAGACGATAAAGGAACTTGCATAGTACCCCATTATATACTTTCTAAAAAAAGCGAAAAAGCCGTTCAAGCCATAGATCCATTGAAATTCAAATTCTATCTGACTGGATCATCCTTGCTGCGGCTCAAACGGTATTGAGAAACACTGATCCTAGCTGTTCGTCACTCGAACGTCAGTGGGAGGAATCTTCCTTCATAATGTCGGAAAATAATCCGTACACATACTTTTCAACATCAAATTCCTGCAAATCATCCATTTTTTCCCCAAGTCCAACGAATTTCACCGGAATTTGCAATTCATTTCGTATTGCCAGCACGATACCTCCTTTTGCCGTACCATCCAGCTTGGTCAGCACAATTCCTGTGACTTGGGTAGCTTCTTTAAAGGTTTTTGCTTGGATCAATGCATTTTGTCCGGTTGTCGCATCGAGAACGAGGAGCACTTCATGAGGAGCACCAGGAATTTCTCTTTCGATCACACGCTTCACCTTTTCTAATTCCTTCATCAAGTTCACTTTATTTTGAAGGCGGCCGGCCGTATCACAAAGGAGAATGTCCGCTTTTCTTGCTTTTGCCGCTTGAATGGCGTCAAACATAACAGCAGCCGGATCCGATCCTTCTGTCTGTTTAATTACATCGACTCCGACCCTTTCACCCCATACTTCCAGCTGTTCAATGGCACCAGCCCGGAATGTATCACCTGCTGCCAAAAGCACTGATTTTCCTTCATTTTTGAATTTGTGGGCTAATTTCCCTATCGTTGTCGTTTTGCCGACACCATTCACGCCGACAAATAAAATAACTGTCAGACTGTTTTCCTGGAGATTGAGTTCATGAAGGGTTTCATCTCCCCCTTGATAAATCTCTACGAGTTTTTCCACAATCACATCTTGCAGTTCAACAGAGTCTTGGATTTTTCGGCGTTTCGCCTCCATTTTCAGCTCTTCCACCAGTTCCATCACAGTTTGAACGCCGACATCGGCACTGATCATAATTTCTTCCAATTCCTCAAAAAACTCCTCATCCACTTTCCGATAACGAGCGATCAGGTCATTGATTTTACTTGAAAATCCATTTCTTGTTTTCGACAAACCGCTCTTGAATTTTTCCGTTACAGAATCCGTTGATTTCGTAAATTTTGATTTTAGTTTTTGAAAAAAGCTCATCATTTCACTTCCTTTTCTCATACTACGGAGTCTTCATGCTTCTTTTTCCCATTAAAACGAACTTGGGTCTGAATAAAGATTGAATTCAGACGCAGCTAGAAGATTGCTTGATTCTATGGACCCTTCATCATCAAAAGAAAACGTTCAAAATGCAATAGCAAGAAAAAGAGATGTTTTTCTTATACGTTTAACAATTCTTTCGTTTCCTCCAACCGGACGGAAACTAGCTTTGATACGCCTGATTCTTGCATTGTGACTCCATATAGCACATCGGCTTCTTCCATTGTTCCCTTTCGGTGAGTGATGACAATAAACTGTGTTTCTTCGCTGAATTGCTTCAAATAATGGCTAAAGCGAAAGACATTGGCTTCATCAAGCGCTGCCTCCACTTCGTCCATAATGCAAAACGGAACAGGACGTACTTTTAAAATCGAAAAAAGAAGTGCAATCGCCGTAAGCGCCCGCTCACCACCAGAGAGAAGTCCTAAATTTTGCAGTTTTTTTCCTGGAGGCTGAGCGATAATTTCTACACCGGTCGTCAATAAATGATCAGGATCTGTTAATTTTAATTCAGCTCTTCCTCCACCGAACAACGCCGAAAAAACAGATCCAAATTGCTTACGGATAGCAGTGAATGTCTCTTCAAAGCGTCGAGCCATTTCTTCATCCATCTCGGAGATGACTCGATATAATGTTTCTTTCGCTTCTTGGAGATCATTTTTTTGCTCCAATAAAAAGGAATAACGTTCGGAAATCCGCTTATACTCGTCGATGGCTCCCAAATTGACTGTCCCTAATTCCTCAATCGCCAATTTGATTAGTTTTACACGCTTGCGGGCTTCTTCAATAGGAACCGTAAGCGGATACTTTTCCTTTGCTGATTCAAATGTTAGCTTATATTCTTGATTTAAAATGGAAAGGCGGTTTTCAAGTTCGACATCCAACCGGTTAATTTTCACTTCTTCATCTTGAACGACTTCGACAAGACCTTTGTGAATTCGCTTCAATTCTTTTAATTCAAGTTCTTCATCTTCAATGATTTGTTGAAGCTTGAACCGTTCTTCTCTTCTTATTGAAATGAGACGTAGAGTCTCTTCCTTATCTTGAGACTTTCTCTTGGCAGCTTCTTCTACTTGGACTTCCCCGTCTTCACTGTTCACCATTTCGGACTGCAAATCGTTCAAATCGTTTTCCAATTGCTTTTGTTTGTTGGACGCTGCCTCAATCTCCGTTCCTACTCTTTGAAGTTCTTTTTTGCGTGCGTTAAGCTGCTCATTTTTGACCGCCAATAATGCTTTCAAATCGCTGATTTCGCTTTGCAGTTTTTCTTTTGATTCTTTCTCATGATATTTTTGCTCTGTCAATCGTTCTAATTCATTATTTATTTGCTTTAATGCAGCTTCCGTATTCTCAAGGGATTGCAGCAAAGATTCTTTTCGTTCTAACAGCACCTTTTTTTCCCGTTCATATTCCGATTTTTCCAAATCGTACACGGCCAGTTTTTCATTTAGATTGTCGTAGGCCATTTCGTTTTCACGCCATTTTGCTTTCCATTCTTGCTGTTGTAAGCGAAGCTTTTCTCCATTTTTCCGCATTTCTTCCAAATGAGCTTCGCGCGATTGGATTTCAGATTTTAATTCCTTGACTTTTTTTTCTGCTTCCGTTGTTTTTTGTTCCATGATTTCGATTTCCTGTTTTAAAGTTTCCAGTTCATTCTTTCGGCTTAAAATAGAAGCATTCTTTTGTTTCACTGCTCCACCTGTCATGGAACCTCCGGGGTTGACGACATCGCCATCGAGCGTTACCATCCGCAATCGGTATCCAAGTTTTTTAGCCAGATCATTAGCTGCTTTTAAATCCGTTGTGATCACGACTTGTCCTAACAGATTGGAAATGATGGAACGATATTGATCTTCATAATGAATGAGTTCTGCCGCTATCCCGACAAAACGGCTATCCTCTCGCAACAGTTGAATCTGGTCGTTGGAAAGCGATTTTCCTTTTATGATATTCAAAGGCAAGAAAGTCGCCCTGCCGTAATGATGCTTTTTTAAAAAGCTAATAGCCTTGCGGGCAGAATGCTCGTCTACTGTAACGATATGCTGCGCAGCACTGCCGAGAGCTGTCTCAATCGCTTTTTCCAATTCTTTCGGAACTTCAATGAGTTCAGCAACTGCTCCCTCGATTCCATGAAGAACCGTATTTTTAGCTTTTAGAACTTCTTTTACGCCTTGGAAAAAGCCAGCATACTCATCTTCCATCGTTTCAAGCATTTCTTTACGAGACTTGGCTTGCTGTAAAATTTTATAAGCTTGATATAATTTCGATTCTAAATTCGCGTACTTTTGTTTCTGCGTTTCAATCGCTCGTTTTTCCATTTGGAAAGCTTGAACATGGTCGTTCAGCTCAAGTTCAATCCGATTCAACTCGTTTACTAGATGTTTTCTTTCTTTCTCAAATTCAGCACGAGTGCTTACATATTTTTCGTTTTCCTTCGTCAGCCTTTGTTGGCGAGCTTCATATTGCTGCCATTGCTGTTCAATGTACTGAAGCTCATTTTTGATAGACGCTTGATTGTTTAAATGATCGATATAATCGGTTTTTAATGAATCAATCCGTTCGTCTACGTCGTCGGCCAGTTCGTTTAATTGTTTTTGTTTATCAGCGAGTGATTGTTTTAAGGCGAGCGCTTCCTCTTTACAATTTTCCGTCTCTTGTTTGAGAAGCTCCTTTTCGTTTTGCAAAGATTGAATCCGTTCTGTTAATTCAATAATGTTTTGCTTTAACTGGCTTTCGTTTTGAGCTGCATTTTTCTTTCTTTCTATTAAGACCTTTTTTTGCCCTTCCAGTTTCTCCAGTTCTTCACTGGCTGAAAGCAAAACGTTTTGCAAATCACTAATGGATTCATCCAGTGCCGTTAGCCGATCTCTAAGCTCTGCAAGCCTAACTTCCTTTTTTTGAAGTTCGGCCGATCGTTCCATCTCATCTTTTTGATGACGCTCTAGTTCGCTGCTCAATTTTTCCCATCGTTTATGCAATTCTTCAATTTCATAGACGATGCAAGCCACCTCAACCTTTTCTAAATCCTCTTTTTTCTGAAGATAATCTTTGGCGATAGAAGCTTGAATTTTGAGCGGCTCTACTTGGTGCTCCAATTCGTGCAAAATGTCGTTCACCCTGTTCAAATTTTCTTCTGTTTCAGCCAATCTAGCTTCTGCCTTTTTTTTGCGCGTTTTATATTTCAACACTCCCGCTGCTTCTTCAAAAATGCTTCGTCTGTCTTCTGGCTTGCTGTTCAAAATTTCTTCTACGCGGCCTTGTCCTATCATAGAAAAAGATTCCCTGCCAAGGCCAGAATCCATAAATAACTCGACGATGTCTCTCAAGCGGCATGGCTGTTTATTAATAAAAAACTCACTTTCACCAGAACGAGTCACCCTTCTAGTGACACTGATTTCATTATATTCAAGCGGCAAAAATTCATCTTCATTATCGAGGACTAGTGTGACTTCCGCAAAATTTAATGCTTTTCGAGTATCACTTCCAGCAAAAATAACATCTTCCATCTTTGATCCGCGGAGCGACTTTGCAGATTGCTCTCCTAATACCCACCTAATGGCATCGGTAATATTGCTTTTCCCCGACCCGTTTGGCCCAACCACTGCTGTAATACCAGGAACAAAATCAATAGTGATTCTGTCAGCAAACGATTTAAAGCCAACGATTTCCAATCGTTTGAGGAACATTTATTTTCCCCCTGTCATTCTTGATGTTGTTTTAGTTTAGCCAGTGCTTGTTCAGCAGCATGCTGCTCCGCTTCTTTCTTGGACCGTCCTGTTCCTACACCAAGAACTTGACCGTTTAAGGAAACTTCAGAAACAAATTCCCGATGATGGGCAGGCCCTTTTTCTTGCAGAATACGGTAAGTTAAAATACCGTTCCCATCCCTTTGAACCATTTCCTGAAGCTGAGTTTTAAAATCCATCACATGAGAAAAAGCACCGGCATCGACTTTAGGAAACACAATTTTTTCTAAAAACTGGACAACTGTCTCTAATCCTTGATCAAGATAAAGAGCTCCGATAAACGCTTCAAACACATCGGCCAAGAGAGCAGGCCGCGTTCGTCCCCCGGTCCGTTCCTCTCCTTTTCCTAATCGAATGTAATGGCCAAATTGCAATTCGTTGGAGAAACCAACAAGGGAAGGCTCACATACAATGGCCGCACGCAGCTTTGTTAATTCACCTTCGCTCATGAAAGGATATTTGTTAAATAAATAATTGGATACAGTCAACTCCAGTACAGCATCTCCTAAAAACTCCAACCTTTCGTTATCATCATTCGGTTTTTTTCGATGCTCATTCACATAAGATGAATGGGTAAATGCTTGCATGAAAAGGCTTTTGTCATGAAAGTCAATTTCAAGTTTCTCTTGCAGCTGTTGAAATTGCTGCTCTTCTATTCTCTTGTCTTCTTTGGATTGTCTCCTCATTACAAAGTTCCTCCACTAACATAAAATGAAAAACTTGTTTGTCTGAATACGCCTCAAGATTCACTCACATAACAAGTTTAGACGAAATATCCTTTCAGCGCAAAATGTTTTCCCATTTTCTATCAGGCGTATTATTCTGCCGTTTAGACCCATCATGAAAATAGCGGAACATCCAACAGTGGGAGAGTAAAAAAATCTATGACGGATGGTTGAACATAAGGCAATGGAAATCAACTATTTGTTTTCGAAAGAAGGTAATGGTGGATGTGAAAATCTTCCGTTTACTATTGGCAATTGATTTTCATTATGTACATAAATGGTTAAAAAGAAGTGTGCTATTTTGAATGGACGTATTTGAAACAAAAATTTTTAAATTCCTGCAAAAAAAGCAGCCGCTTTCCTTAGTAGGATGAGCGACCGCTTTTACACTTCTGACGATTATTGTTTGCTTTTTATGTAATTAACAGCATCACCGACTGTCGCGATTTTTTCAGCTTCTTCGTCAGAAATTTCCATTTCAAATTCATCTTCCAATTCCATGACAAGTTCTACTACGTCAAGAGAATCAGCACCAAGGTCTTCTTTAAAGGAAGCATCAAGAGTCACTTGAGATGCTTCTACTCCTAGGCGGTCTACAACAATTTTTGTAACACGCTCTAATACGTCGTCCATTCTACTCACCTCCCCTCAAATACTTTGACTTAACTCTTATATCACATGCCCATTCCACCGTCAACCCGCAATATTTGCCCAGTCATATAACTAGAATCAGGCGACGCCAAAAATAAGGCGACTCTTGCAATCTCTTTCGGATCACCCATTCGAGCAAGCGGAATTTGTTTGAGCATGGCTTCTTTTGCTTCTTCTGGTAGGTCTTCTGTCATATCAGTAGAAATGAATCCAGGCGCAATCGCATTAACCGTTATTCCTCTCGAAGCAAATTCCTTCGCGGTAGTTTTGGTCAGACCGATTACTCCTGATTTGGCTGCCACATAATTCGCTTGACCGGGATTCCCGGTAATACCGACTATAGAGGAAATATTGATAATACTACCGCTTCTTTTCTTCATCATGGCCCTCGCTGCTGCCTTTGTACATAAAAAGACGCCTTTTAAATTCGTATTGATGACAGCATCCCATTCCTCTTCTTTCATTCTCAAAATCAAATTATCTTTCGTGATCCCGGCGTTATTGACAAGGATATCTAATCCGCCAAAATGATTGACTACTGATTTTATCATATCTTGAACGGATTGGCTATTCGAAACATCACATTGAACTAGGAGAGCTTTTCTTCCCATCGCTTTAATTTCTTCGGCTACTTCGCGGGCTTTTTCTTCACTGCCAGCGTAATTGACGGCTACATCGGCCCCTTCTCTCGCAAACTCAAGTGCTATTTCCCTGCCGATTCCTCTTGAAGCCCCTGTCACAAGGGCCACTTTCCCTTCTAATCTCACATTGTTCCCTCCTTCAGTTCCTGAACGGTGGACCGAATCGTTTCTTCATCCGAAACGGCGAATGTACGAACGCGGCGGTTCACTTTTTTAATCAAACCAGACAGTACTTTTCCCGGTCCAATTTCAATAAAAGTATCAACCCCTAACTCCAACAACGTTCGAACTGTATCTTCCCATAATACAGGAGAATAAAGCTGTTCCAACAGCTTATTCCGGATGTCGCGAGCATATTGAACTGGACGGGCATCCACGTTGGCGACTACAGGGACCTCGCAGTCATGAATCTCTATTTGGTCCAACACTTTTTCCAGTTTTTCCGTAGCCGGCTTCATTAATGTAGAATGGAAAGGCCCGCTCACTTGCAGTGGAATCACTCTTTTAGCCCCGCGTTCCTTGGCCCATTCTCCAGCTGTTTCGACGCCTTTTTTGGTTCCAGAAATGACGATTTGCCCAGGACAGTTTAAATTGGCCAACTGGACTATATCCCCGCCATTCGATACCTCTTCTGTCACTTTCAAAAGTTCTTCACGCTCCATGCCCAACACAGCAGCCATTGTCCCTACACCAGCTGGAACCGCTTCTTCCATATAACGTCCACGCATGTGTACGGTATAGACGGCATCCTCGAAACGGAGAGCTCCGGCATACGTTAAGGCGGAATATTCTCCTAGACTATGTCCAGCGGCATAGTCGGCATGGATTCCCTCTTTATTGAGCCTATTCACTAGCGCTGAACTTACGGTCAACAAAGCTGGCTGAGCATTGTACGTCAGAGTGAGCGTCTCTTGAGGACCATTGAACATAATATCGCTTAACGAGTATCCTAGTTTCTCATCTGCTTTAGCGAATAATGCTGCCGCTTCCCGATCTTGTTTTGCCAGTTCCTTCCCCATGCCAACTGTTTGTGAACCTTGTCCAGGAAATACAAAGGCTATTTTCCCCATTCTCGTCTCTCCTTACGTTTCTTGATTTTGCAGTTTTTCCGCTTCTTCCTTCACAATTCCAGCTATATTGTATTTGACCATTTCCCGCGCTTGACGAAGGGCGTTGTAAAAAGCTGTGGCGTTGGAAGATCCATGAGCCTTAATGACAGGCGCCTTTAACCCAAGGAGTCCGGCGCCTCCGTATTCCGAATAATCCATTTTCTTTTTCAGCCCTGATAATTCCGATTTCATCAAGCTAGCTCCCATTTTTGTTTTCCATGACGACAGCATGACTTCTTTTATCATAGAAAAAACAGAGAGAGCGGTTCCTTCGATTGTTTTTAACACCATATTTCCGGTAAATCCGTCTGTCACAACGACATCCGCTGCTCCTTGGAGCAAATCTCTTGCTTCTACATTGCCCGTAAAGTTGAGATTCGTATGGGACAATAAATCAAATGTCGATTTCGTCAGTTCATTCCCTTTTTTCTCTTCGGTGCCAATATTCAAAAGTCCTACCCGCGGATGGGAAATTCCCCGAACTTTTTCAGCGTATATTGTCCCCATCAATGCATATTGAAGCAAATTCTCCGGTTTTGCTTCAGCATTGGCTCCCAAGTCAAGCATTAAAAAGCCTTTTCCGTCAACTGTCGGCAACGTGATAGCAAGAGCCGGACGGGAAATTCCCGTAATTCTTCCAACCACGAACAAACCCGTTGCCATTAAAGCCCCTGTGTTTCCGGCAGACACGCACGCATCTGCTTCTCCTGATTTTACCGCTTCAGCCATTAAAACCATAGACGAATTTTTTTTCCGTCTAACTGCTTTTACGGGTTCATCCGTCCCGAGTATCACTTCATCTGTATGTACTATTTTCACTCGATCGCTTTCTTTTAAATATTGTTGAATCTCTTGTTCATTTCCAAATAAAACAATTTCTAAGTCCGGAAACTCTTCTAAAGCCCTGTTTGTTCCCAACACCATTTCTTTTGGAGCGTTGTCACCGCCCATGGCGTCTACTGCGATTTTCATAGTTCTTCATCCTTTGTTGTTGATTTCGAACGAAACATAGTAAATTCTCCATAAAAAACGAGTTCTTGTCCGACATAACTTCTTACTTTCACAATCGCTCTTCCCGTTTCTGTTTGAGGATTTGATACTTTCGCCTTTGCTACTACCCTTTCTCCCTCTTTGACAGAACGAGTAAAGTGAATGTTGGCTTTTTCCGTAAGAGCAAGCTCATCATTAATGACAGCGACTGCAAGCGAATTCGCTTGGGCAAAAAGATGATGGCCTCTGGCGATTTTATTTCTGCTAAAAACATGTTCTTCTTTCACATCAAAAATGGAGATAGCACTCTTATCAAGTTCTATATCAACAATATCACCGATCACTTCTTCAATTGGAAGAGAGCGGACCTCGTTCCGAAATCGCTCTTCTGCCACGTGTTTAATCCGTTCCCGCAACTCCGGGATGGAAAGTTCCATACGATCTAATCGAATGGTTTGCACACTCACACGAAAGCGTTCTGCTAATTCTTCGTCGGTGATAAAAGGATTGTCTTCAATTGTCTCCTTCAGCCTTTTTTGCCGTTCTTTTTTGGATAATCTCATGTTATACACCATCCGATATTAGTACTAGGTACTAAAAGTAGTATATAATCAAAAAATATAGAATGCAAGATCAGAATGACGTTTGGTTTTTTAAATATGTAAACGTATTTCATCGACAAAACGGCGATACGGCAATCTAAAGAAAATCCCTGCTGAAG
>JADBKC010000247.1 GCA_014896555.1 Caryophanales bacterium
TTTTCCGTTGGATCATAAAATGCATTTTTATTTTCAGCGAACAGAGAAACGTTGCAGTGCATGCCGGAACCGTTGACGCCGAATAATGGTTTTGGCATAAATGTCGCGTGCAATCCGTGCTTGCGGGCAATTGTTTTTACAACAAGCTTGAACGTCTGAATTTCGTCGCATGCTGTTAATGCATTTTCATATTTAAAATCAATTTCATGTTGCCCCGGCGCTACTTCGTGGTGAGAAGCTTCAATTTCAAAGCCCATTCCTTCAAGCTCGAGAACGATATCACGGCGGCAGTTTTCCCCAAGATCAGTCGGTGCCAAGTCAAAATATCCGCCATTATCATTTAGTTCTAATGTTGGTTCTTCTTTTTCGTCAAGTTTAAATAAAAAGAATTCCGGTTCAGCACCTAAGTTGAATTGAGTAAATCCTAACTCTTCCATTTCTTTTAAAACGCGTTTTAAGTTTCCGCGCGGATCCCCCGCAAATGGAGTACCATCTGAATTGTAAACGTCACAGATTAAACGGGCAACCTTCCCTTTTCCGGCTGTCCACGGGAAAACAACCCATGTATCAAGATCCGGATAAAGGTACATATCAGATTCCTCAATGCGCACAAAGCCTTCAATTGATGAACCATCGAACATCATTTTATTATCTAACGCTTTTTCAAGTTGGCTTATCGGAATTTCAACGTTTTTGATTGTTCCTAAAATGTCGGTAAATTGCAATCGAATGAATTTTACATTTTCTTCTTGTGCCATACGAAAAATGTCATCTCTTGTGTACTTGGCCATTTTTGTAGTCCTCTCTTTCATCTTATCTCATTTTATTAATGGAAAAAGCGGGACATGTCTCCCTGGCGCAAGGAGGACCGGTTCAATCTTCCTGCCTGAATTAATTCCGCTCGCAACAGCTTCCTTAATTCCTCATCAGACAAATCACGTCGGGCTTTTTCTTCTTGTTGCTGAATGCTTTCGGTTACTTCCTGTTGTTCTTTTACTTTGAATACTTGTTTAATTCCCGCGATATTGATTCCTTGATCGATCAAGTCTTTAATTTCTAGCAGTCTATCAATATCGTTTAAAGAAAATAGCCGTCGATTTCCATCCGTTCTCGCCGGAGAAATCAATTGGTGTTCTTCATAGTAGCGAATTTGTCTTGCTGATAGCTCAGTCAGTGTCATGACAATTCCAATCGGAAACAAAGGCATTGAACGGCGAATCTCACTTCCCCTCACTGCGATTTCTCCTACCTTTCATTTCTTATGGTTCAAATTATATTCTATGTTATGTTTACTGTCAATAAGATGTTAGATTTTCTTACATAAAAATTTAAAAATGAAAAGGGGACAACGTTTCTTTCATGAAAGTTGTCCCCTTGCTGCTTACAGCAATTCAATCAAGCCTTTTTTCATTAAATGATTGATCGCAATCAATATGGCCATTTTGACATGGGAGTAGGTCAGCCCGCCTTGAACATAAGCGACGAACGGCGGTCTTGTTGGACCGTCGGCCGTCAACTCAA
>JADBKC010000248.1 GCA_014896555.1 Caryophanales bacterium
TGAATTCCTATTTGAACATGAAAATAGATTTTTTTTTCTACGCTGGAAGGAGACTGGTACAAGGTTAGAATGAAATCGTCCATGATCATGCTAAGAAAACGGACTTGCTTTAAAGTTGCAGCAGCATTCCCATGAATCTCGGCCGTTGCGACAACGGCAACTTCCAACAGTTCAGCTAGTTTTCGTTTATTGACTAGAAAAGCATAGAGCAATTCATCTAAATTCTCTAAGCCGGAGCGAAAATCAGATTCAACAAGCCAAGAAGCTGTTTTTTTGCGAATCAGCCGATTGTTTTCCAAATATTCTTTAATAAGCAGCGTAGAAGACTCTCTTTCACAAAGTTTTAAGATGGCATGAAAATGGTCTTCATAATCCGTTTTTAATTTTTCGACAATAAGGGCGGTTTGTTCTTCTTGGTCCAAATAAAATTTTTTGGCCTCGATGATGTGCTTTGCTTGAAATTGAGTATGCAAAATTATATAAATGAAAAGAATCACAAACAAAATCATCACACAATATAGGACAAGCGAGAATTTCGAATTGATGCGGTCTGTTAACATGGCAATAACCGACAAACAAATAAAAAGAAATGTCAGCAGGGAATTGATGATAATGACCGCCCTAAAATGATGGTTTTGATTGTGTGTTTTTAAAAAGAGACGAAAGTCAGTCAAATGATATTGATATCTTTTTAATAGATAGCTAATGGACAGAACAAATAAAAATGTGATCGTTCGAAGCAGAAACGGCAAATCAGAGAATGAAAATAATATTTTAAAGTAGCTATTAGTAGATATGGATTTTACCACTTCCGTTATTAACAGTTGAATGAAGGAATAAAATC
This sequence comes from Caryophanales bacterium, assembly GCA_014896555.1. Taxonomy (GTDB): domain Bacteria; phylum Bacillota; class Bacilli; order Bacillales; family DSM-4216; genus Bacillus_O. The sequence continues at coordinate 845 of JADBKC010000248.1, forward strand.
CATATCCGATGCTTGAGATGACAAGCGTTTCAAGAGCGTTTACTTTAAATAGCCATTTCACCAAACAAAGCAATAGGATCATTTGAACAGCGATAACAAAAATGGTCTCTAAAGGTGAAAATCTTAATAATAGAGATACGATGCTCATAATGCCTGAGAGTATGAGAATCGGTTTTATATAGATGCGATAAGGATCCCCCAATAACACAACGGGAAACGTCAATAAAGCGATCCATTCAAATATTGAGATGACAAATGTAAGAAAGTAATCCATCGCGCTGCTCCTAACCGCAAGAATATTAAAATGATAAATTTAACTTTTATGATATATTTGTTGGCTTTGTGGAATTTTGACGGTGACTTGTGCCCCTTTCGTCGGATGATTTTGGATATCCAAAGTTCCATTCAGCGTTTCAATAATCGTTTGGCAGATTGGCAATCCAATGCCGGTACCTTCTTCCTTTGTTGTGTAAAACGGATAAAAAATCTGTTCGAGATGTTCGGGCGAAATTCCCGGACCACTGTCAACAATGGAGATCACCACGAATTTGTTTTCTTTTTTGCTGAAAATTTCGATAGTGCCGTTTTCTTGTATTGCTTCCACTGCATTTTGGATCAAGTTGATCAGCGCTCTCTCAAATCGACTGGCATTACCAGTTATATATGCG
>JADBKC010000098.1 GCA_014896555.1 Caryophanales bacterium
GGATTTGACGGGATTATAGGCAATGATTTTTTTCTCATCCATAAATTAATCATCGACTTTGAAAATATGGAAGTTCGAAATAGATAGGCTAGGGCAATCATCTTTACATCTATCATGATCTGTTATCACCATCCAAGCCATGCGGAATTAATTACATCTCATATAGCCCCCCAAAATACACTTTTCTAACGAATATAAACATTTCCGTTCTTGGTCGGCTCCAGTTTAAACCCTCCAATAGTTGAAAATGAACATAATCCCACTTTTGAAAAACCAATGCAATACCTTTTTTCTTCAGGTAGTCTGAATGACGGAAAGCGGCTATCCTTTATTTAGAAAGAATTCAAGAAGTATTTATAATGCTTCAAGACTAGCTGTTGATCAAATCATTGCATGTTAAAGCGAAAACAAGCTGTCGCATAAACTAAAAATTTTCAACCTAAATTCTGCAGGTCTGTTGCTTTTTTTAAATAAGGATTATGGAATTGACTCAGATAATAAAACTGAATCCGGTATTACATGATGGAAGTTTTAATATTACCAACGGGGGGGGGAGAGTGTATGGTTTATTTGGGGATATATGTATTCGTTTGTACACTAGCAATACTGCTCTTATGTTTGGTCAGTCGGAATAGAGTGACATTTCCGGTATATATAATACCCATCATTTTTTCTATACTAAGTATTATTGTTATATTGATAAGTTTTGTTTGGGGCAGATGGAAAGGATTAGGGCTAGGGGCTATTGGATTAGTCTTACTGCTTGCGTCTATCCTATCTTTCATTTTAGCCGCTTTATTTGTGAAAATAAACGAAAGGAAATAAAAGAAAATAAAAGTTCAATGGCTCAGGGCCACTGAACTAAGGGATTATAAGCTAGCTTTAGGATCAACTAGCATTGCATCGCATAATTACCTTTATATCAATAATAATCTTTCATCAAATATCCAAGCCCTGTAGAGGCCGTTGCGCTTATGGTGTTGAGGGGAAATGAAGCGGGAAACGGGCTGGTCTCCGTGATTTCAGTTTGCCAAAAAATCAGAAATCTAATCCAACCCTTTTTCGCCTCTTCACCTGTTTTGGAGAACGGGAACATGGCCGATTTCAACTGTTTCCGGATACTTAATTCCTTGTCCTGTGTTGAGGCAAACGACTTTTTCATCTTCCGAGATCCACTGCTGTTGGCGTAATTGTTTGGCGGCTGCGAATGTAGCTGCTCCTTCGGGACAAATGAAATTTCCTTCGAGTTCAGCGACCTCTATTTGTGCTTGTGAAATTTCTGACTCCGAAACGGCAATGGCACAGCCATTGGTTTTATATAAACTTTCCAGAATTAGAAAGTCGCCAAGTGGTTTTGGCACGTTAATTCCAAATGCTTTTGTTGAAGCATTTTCCCAAAATTCCGATTCCGTTTTTTTCTCTTTCCATGCTTTCACAATAGGAGCGCAATTGGCGGCCTGGACGGCGACAAGCCTAGGTAGCTTTTCAGCAGAAATCCAGCCTAATTCGATTAATTCCAAAATCGATTTATAAATGCCGATAATTCCTACGCCGCCGCCAGTCGGGTATAAAATAACATCGGGAGCTTCCCAATTCAGCTGTTCAAAAATTTCATACCCCATTGTCTTCTTTCCCTCGATTCGATAAGGCTCTTTTAATGTGGATGCATCGTAAACGCCTTTCTCTTTTACAAGTTGTCCCACTATTTTTCCCGCATCACTGATTAAACCGTCGACTAATCGAAGATCACCACCAGAGATGTAAACTTCCTTTCTTGTAATGTTCGGAGCATCCAATGGCATGACGATTGTGGCTTTTATGCCTGCTTTTGCTGAATAAAGAGCCCATGCAGCACCTGCATTTCCATTAGTGGGCATCGCTAATTGTTTGACTCCGAGTTCCTTCGCTTTAGAAACGCCGACGCTTGCTCCTCTCGTTTTAAACGAACCTGTCGGGATAATCCCCTCATCCTTTATGTATAAATGAGGAATCTGAATTTTTTCTCCTAGTCTTTTCATGTGAATAATAGGTGTCATTCCTTCACCTAATGAAACGACATTTTCTTCATGTTTCACGGGGAGAAGTTCATGATATCGCCATAAACTCTTTTCCCGCAGCTGCAAGTCTTCCTTTTTGATGGCAGCTTTCACTTCATTCAATTTATATCTGACCAGCAAGGGCGATCCGCATTTACAAAGCTGTTGAACCGTTTCTGTTGAATAAACTTCATGGCATTTAGGGCATTCAAGATGAGAAACAAAACTATATTGCACCATAAAAACCTCCGATTATTTTGGATATTTCTTGATTAAAATAATGATCGTTAATAGCTTCAACATAAATTCTGTATTTTATGGGAATTTGTATATTTTAAAATATATATAATTTTATATAAAAAACTATTCCGATTTGTCAACTTATATTTTTGGTGAATCTAGTTATTCTGCAAAAGAATTTTTATTTGAATATAAAGATCAGCAAGCTGTTGATTGATCAAAAACGTGAAGATTTTGTATCAGAAAAATAAAAGAGTATCCGGAAAAAGTGAGGAAGATCAGCGTCGTTTGACTATAGGAGAGGGAGGAAGAAGTTTCGTGCAATGGCTTGATTTTTCTTAACGATGATCATTTATGTAAAATGTAAGGACAAATTCATTTTTTGATTAAAGGAAACATTCAACAAGTATGATGAATCCAATCATGAGAGTTCCCGATAAAAGCCGACATGCTTGCAGCAAATAGTAAAACTACTCCCATACCGAACTGGGAGTAGTTCAAGCTACTTTCTGAATCTATCATTTCTGCCGCATCCGAGTGTTTTTAATTGCATAAATCGATACATAAGAATGGCATGTCTTCCTTTTTGGGTATGTGGATTCATTTTAGAGTGGAGGCAATCCATAAATTCATAATCGCATTGGCAAGCAGGCTTTCCTCTTCTTAGACAAAGGTCGTGCTTCATACAGCAAGCATCGACATCGTTCACGGGTGCACCTGGTCCGCTGCATCCCGGCCCGCACCATCTATATCCCGGGAAAATACAAAATCCTGGTGATCTTTTTCTTCTTGGCTCCCTATTCAAAATGACACCCCCTAGAATTTCTTTTTAATAAAATATGAAAAAATGTTTATAGTGAAATGCCAAAAGCCTTGATCTATGTCAAATTGGTACAACATCTTTTCGATAGGCATATGAGAAATTCATTCAAACTTTAGGAAGGAGACAGTTCATGGGTGAATGGCAACTATCGTTGAATAGAAGATATGGGTGAGGTGGAAACTTTTTGGAAGTCGGGGATAAAACGGGGTCCGTTAAAAGAGGCAAAATCCAAATTGGCAGCGACTTGAACAATCGAATTGGTAAGTATAAATAAAAAAAGGATGTCCTTTGGCATCCTTTTTGACAATTAAGTATGTTAAATTAGCTCATCCAAAAAAATTTTTCACTACTTGATAAAATCTCTCTGGTTCACAATCGTGGATAGTGTGCCCGCAATTTTCAAAAACTTCAAGTTTAGTATTTGGTCTTCGCGATACCATAAGTTCAGCTTGATTCAAGTCTAATACGAAGCTTTTTTTGCCATGAATAAGCAAAATAGGACAAGCAGAAGCTATCCAGTCTTCCCACCAAACTCCATTTATATTTTGTTGAGAAATTCTCATCCCTTTTAAATCGAAACGGAATCCCCAGCCTGTTTCATCTTCAAACGCACTTTCTAAATAATAATGTATGCCTTTTATTCCTGCACGCTCAAGCGATTCCCTCAGCTCTTTCAGTGAAGAAGAACGCTCTGGCAGCTTCTCAACGAAGGATAAATCAGCATTTATTTCTGCACCTATATCTTCCACAACCACAGCTTTGACAAGTTCAGGGTAACGAGCGGCAAATTGATAAGCGTTTATTCCCCCTAAAGAATGCCCCAATATCGTGACAGGCTTTCCATCCAACTCTTGATGGATCAAGTTATATATGTCTGTCAGATAGCTGTCTCGAGAGTAGTCCTTTTCAGGCGGATGTTCGCTCCAACCGTGGCCGCGTTGGTCTAAACTAATCACTCGCCAATTTTTTAATTTAGATGCAAACGTTGAAAAGGATCTTGCATTTCCCATATGTCCATGCAGCAAAAGCAATATATTTTGACTCTCTCCACCAAAGTCAAGGTATGAAAGCTGAATATCTCCCGATTGGAAATACTTCCTGATAGGCAAATGGTTCTCCTTTGAATTTGACATCATGATTCCTCCTAATAATCAAATTATATCCCATGATATCCTTCATTGAAAATTTCTTATTTGTGATTCCGAACTTTAGAAGGTAAGCCTCTGTTCATCATTGCTTTTGAATGTCATAAAAAGTTGTAATAGGTTCGTAAAATAGTTCAAAGCGTAATAAGCTGAGGGTGTTGGTTATTGATTTAAAAGGAATTATTTAGTCCTTGTTGAATTAAATGATTGGAGATTAATGATAGGAGTGAGTTGGAATGAACAAAAATCCGATAAGATAAAAATTAATAAACAATATGGAGGTATTTATATGCTTAGTTATAAAAATTCTACAAAAGAATTATTAGAAAGTGGCACGGATACAGCTATTTTATCTGTTGGAGCCACGGAACAATTCGGTCCATATTTACCGATGCATTTGGATACTTTAATTGCAGAATTATATGCTGAAGCCTATGGGAAAGAGTTAAATGCTTACGTATTACCTACTCTTCCTTTTAATACATCTGAAGAACACGCTAACTGTAAAGGAACGGTTACTGTAAGTCCTAATGTATTAACGAATATGTTAGAAGAGATTATAGTTAATTTAAATAGGCAGGGTTTTAAAAAGTTCGTTCTTTGTTGTGGTCACGGGGGTTCCTACTGGGAAGCAGCGTTTATCAAGCATATCAACTATAAGTATCAAGATTTGATTGTTATAACCCCTCATCATAACGGTCGTACTCCTTGGGAAGAAGCTATTAAAGCAGCTGGATTAGAAGGACTTAATGAGATGCACGGTGGTTTATTATCAGTATGTACCGCAATGTGGTTATGTCCTGAACTTGTAAAACTAAAATCTATGGGTTCGGATGTTCCAACAGAAAATCGAATATACGCTGATTATATCTTCTGGGATAAATTGACGAAGGATGGATGTTGGGGAAAATTTGATGAAAATAGTTTTACTCCTGAAGAACTTGCAGAAAAAGGTAAGAAATTCTGGACAACATTTATTTCAAAAAAATGTGAAGGTTTAAAATCAGTATTGGAAGAAGCCTATCGCAAAAAGACTAGCCGAAGTTAATTAAAAAATCTCTTCCTTAGATGGAAGGATTATTAGATTGTATTAATTAAATCTTATTCAATCTTAATGAACTAATGAGTGCGAGAGTTGAATAGAACAAGTACAAAAAAAGCTACCTTATCCTCATAAGGTGGCTTTTCATTTGGTGAAAAATCAACAATTAACGATAACAGAGACAAAATAATATTGCGTACCGCAATGAAATAATGAATGAAGTAGTAGCGGAAATCAATAAGTTAAACGAAGAAAACTTCCGCGTACGACAATCAATTCAAAATGTGCACAAGTTTAAAAATCGAGCAAAATGGGATTTGCTTGGAGCAATAGATGTAAACGATTTAAAGACTTAGAAGATATTCTCTGGAATGAACTTGGAAAAAGAGAAAACTATGAGAAAGAGTTTGGCGACACGCCCATCCCCCAACTTGTCCGCCAAATTGTCGGTCTTGACCAGCTAGCGGCAATAAGGCATTTCCGAGTTTTTATCCAATGAACGACTTAACATTAACCAAAGCCTAATATTACAATATTTTTGTCTTAAGGCATCTTTGAGTTAAAGTATCTCAAAGGTGCCTTATTAGTATTGGAATAATAGAGTGCTATTAGAGTTTATGAATAATCATCTAACCTTGTCAAACGGTAATATATTTACGTTTGCGATAAAAAGAAAAAGCCCGAAATGCTTGGGTTAAGTTGTGACTAATGTTGGATATTCATCATAAGTTCTATTGTCTAATATACGACCCGTTCTGTGCTTTTGAACTCCACCCCATTGTTTAAAGAAAAATGCTACGTTTTGTTGATGACATTGATCTCTAATGCTTCGAACCCATTCAGCTTTCATAGGGCGTGCTCCCGGACCGGATTCACCACCGACAATTACCCAATGGATTTTTATTAGGTTTAAATTATCTAAAGGACCAATCAGCGGTTCGCAGGATAAAAAACGAATTTGAGCAGGGACTCTGCGTAATAAATCAATACGAAACGTTACATCCTCATTCTCAACACTTGTTCCCACCCAAATATTTTGGGTGAAATTTAGTAAAGGTGAGAGTTCTAAAAGTCTTTCGGGGCGCTTAGTAAGAATTTGATAAGTATGTTGTGGTGTTTCGTTCATCGTTTTAAATATTCTCTGAATAAATTCTAATGGAACGTCCCTATGAAACAAATCAGACATAGAGTTAACAAAAATTTTCCTTGGTTTTTTCCAACTTCGTGGCAAATCAATTAAATCGTGATGTAGTGTAACATTGAAACCGTTTTTGTATCGTGGATTCCCCATTGCTTTTAATCTATTGGCCATCCGTAAAGCATAACAATTGCGGCAACCTTCAGAAACTTTTGTACATCCAGTGACTGGGTTCCAAGTGGCTTCGGTCCATTCAATATTTGAGTTTCCGGCCATTTATATCCCCCCTATTGGGATATTATAACACAGAACAAATGTTCTTGTTATATAAATTTTATTTTAGTACCAGCTGGATAAGAATAATTTTTTGATCTTGGTGTAGTTATTTGTATTAAATTTTGTTTTTCTAGGATTTTTAAAGCAGGTTTCATAAAGTTCTCTATAGGATATATTGTTTTGGTCAGAACATATTCTTCCACTTCTTCGATATCTACAGTTGCACCTGAAAATTGGTTGGCAATAAGTGTTGCTAATTTTTCTCTCAACTCTGTTTCTTGCATTTCTTTTATAAAATCAAATTGAATTTGATTAATTGTATTTCTATCGTCAAACATGTAAAAGCCAGTATCATCGACTTTCCACATTATTTTTTTCATAACCTTTAATCCATGGGGACTTTTAGTTCCATAGAATAAAATGAGTTTTGTCCTGCCATTCTTTTTTATTTCAAAGTTTAAAACATGTTTTACTGATGTATGCTCCTTTAATTGTCTTGAATAGTAGTCCACAATTACTTCTTTTCTTATCGCTCCGGATTTATCTTTTATAAGATTCTGAAGCTCTGTTAAGTCATCTACACCAAAGAGTCTACTAAGATGAGCTTGAATTTTTGGATTTTGATAGTTAATAAATCTGTTTGTTTCTTCATAAATAAAATTCAATAGAATTTCAGCTTTGTCATTATTCAGATATTTTGATATTAATTCCAATGGAGTATCTTTAAATCCAAATGGATCGACAAAACAAAAGCTAGGAATAAGAGTTTCATCGCTATCAAGTGAGTTTAGTAATGAGGACAATGCGTTTTCAAATGTATCGTTTACCAAAGCAACATGAATTGATGAATAGTTAGGAATTGACTCAAAATTGAGGCTATTATTATTATTTACATAATTTAATCCTGTTAAGTCTTTAATATTATGAATTAGTTTCATATAATTATCTTTTTCACCCTCAATAAATAACAACCAAATGTTTGGTTCGTCCCATCCATGCCGTTCAGCTTGTTCGTAAAAAGATATTGCACTTTTTAAGAGAATTAGAGGAGATCCATCTTGTGCTCCTTCACTATACTTTCCAGTTCCAGCAAATCCATCAATAACTAGACACTTCCCTTTTGTAAGCTTAGGTCCTAGAACAATTTTTCTCATCCAAGGAATAACATATCCTTCTAATATCCTTAACTTCGCCTCACTGTGTTTTTGTAAGCTGCTAAAAAATTGACGTGGCATACTAATCCCCTCCCTTAAAAAATGACACCTCGAAATAGTTAATTCAAGGTGTCACTCGTGGTAGTCATATTTTTACATTACAAGAATTAATAATTAATATGAAAAAACCAATAATTCTGAAAAAGAAAAATGTATTATACATTATTATCCTAATTTTGTATTATATTGTAAATTTCAAATAAAATAAAGTGATTAATGTAGATAAACTATTAAACCATGTGTTATTTAGTTAAGTCCGTAAATTGTGTAAAAAGAGAAATAAGAAAAGAGCCATGTTGCTTCCCCTTTGGTAGAATCATCAGTGGACAAAAAACACCAAACATAAGGAAGAATGCAACAATGACTCAATAACCTATTACCGTAAAGGATGAACTTTTGCACGGGTTATTGACGAGAGATGAGGGATTAGCTAAGCTGCTGCCTAGGGGCTAACGGAAAATCATCCAAAATGCGTTCACTTCATTGAAGAAATTAACAACTATGTTTATGACAAAGACCGGGAAGGGAGTACACTCAGTAAACCGATCGATGAGTTTAACCACTTAATGGACGCGATGAGGTATGCAATGGAAGTATTTACTAGGAAACGGAAAGTCCGCGCTGTTCCACCTTTATATTGGGCACTGTCATAGAATTCGTGTTTGGTATTAAATACTTTTAAGTTCATTCTATGTATCTGAGGACTTATTGTATCAATATCCATTTTGTGTCTAGTTTTATAGGTCCATTATAGATTCACGAAAAAAGGAAAAGTTATACGCGTGTAAATAAAGATCCCCTCAAGTCAACTTGAGGGGATTGGCTTTTATTTTTGAAGCAAGCGAATGAATTCGCGCATGAAACCAGGGAGGTCTGGCCAAGCATGTGCAGAAACAAGGTTTTGGTCGACATGTACGTTGCTGTCAGACACATACGTTGCTCCTAATGCTTCTACACCTGGTCTGCAAGCGATGTAAGCAGTTAAGCTGCGTCCTTTTAATAAATCTGGCATTGTTTCAAAAATGAGAGACGCATGGCAGATTGCAGCGATTGGTTTATTTGCTTCAAAGAAATGTCTAACGATGCGTTGAAGGTCTGCATCAAGACGGATATACTCAGGTGCGCGTCCTCCTGGAATGACGATTCCGTCGTATTGCGTTGGATCGATGTCAGCAAATGCTGCATGCGCTTCAAGAAGGTAGGCTTGTTTTTCTTCAAACGTATCCCAGCCGGTAAAATCATGCGCAACCGTATGTAATTTCTTTTTCTTCGGTGCGGCAATCGTGACATCATATCCTTCTTCTAATAAGCGATAGTATGGATAATATACCTCAAGAGCTTCTACCGCATCTCCTGTTACAATCAATAGTTTTTTGCTCATGATCTTGCCTCCTTACCTGTTTAGACTCAGATTTTATAATACTGAAAGACGAAAAAAATCAAAAGAAAAATGCTTGAATTACAGGGATTTTTTATTTTTCATGTAAAAAATAGAAATAACGAGATTTCTACAATAGAGAGGAACAACATGTTTGCTTCATGGTTAACGTCATCCTGTCACGCTTTTGTCTTGACGGGAACGGCATGTCTTCGGAAAGCGAAATTCCCGATTTTCGCTCCTCCAAAAAGGGATTATTCAATCGCTTCAATCCCCAACCGCTGGCAAGCACCTACGTGCTCGAACATCAACGGCATCCATTTCGCCTTTATAAAATTTATTTATGTGGTGGCAACAGAATAACGGTGAAAAGTAAACAAATAAGCTACTTCTTTGCCTGTATATCCTTTATCACCAAACGAACGACATTGTTTCTCTATTTTTGCCAAATTTGTTGGTGCGAGGCCATGCGTGTGAGTAATCGTGAAACGTGTCATCCATTCTTTCGCTCCTTCGTTATTGAGTGCTAGTTCTAGTATGGACAAGAATGAGGAACAGTTATCCAACAAAGTTGAAAGATTGAGCCTATTGGAAATGAACAATATTATTTTGGAGAATTAATGTATTTTTAATCCTTTTTAAATGGAACTTAGATTCAGCCTCGTTATTCTCACCACTGAAAATTTTAGCTTATAGTTTTGTCTTTGCCCTGATTTATGATAGGACATTCACCTATATTCCCCGCCTGAATACAATATGGGGGAAATTGGGAGGTGGCGATAAAATGGGATTATTCAAAGACGAAAAAATAAATAGGATCCATTTACAGCCGTGGAAAAGGGATGCATTGGAGAAATTTGAGGCGAAGATGTTGGATAGAGAGAAGCCATTCCCGTGCATACCGGCGACGCAAGGGTATTCCCTCCATCATTTGCGCTATGGGTTTGTGGGTGACCCTCGAAAAATTTCTT
>JADBKC010000099.1 GCA_014896555.1 Caryophanales bacterium
AAGCGCCATTGCGTGCGCCCTCCATACCGCAGCTCGTACCAGCATCCAACAAATAGATTTGTTTCGCTTTTAATGTTTCAGCTCTTCTAATGGTATCCTTATAGTGGGAATTTCCTCCGTCAATGATCACATCCCCGGCTTCCAGTTTATCGCTTAATTCATTGATCACATTTTCTGTCGCTTCTCCAGCCGGAACCATTACCCAGATCACTCGGGGTGCAGACAATTCGTTCACAAGCTCGTCCAAAGAGGACACCCCTTTGCCCCCTGCTTGGACAAATCGTTCTACTTGTTCTTGGTTTTTATCTACGGCCACGACATGGTGATGGTGATCCATCATGTTTAATGCAAGATGAAACCCCATTTTTCCTAGACCAATCAATCCAATTTCCATATTCATTCTCCTATCTTTTTTGAAAAAAATTTTCTTTTTATCTTCATTTTATAATAAAAATTTTTTAATTCAAAGGTTGCAATAAAAAATATATTTTCATTCACAGCTTTTTTCATGTACACTAAATTTAAGCAACTACAGTTCGACGCCCCGATGTTCAACAGCAGTCAGAAAACGAACATCTTCTCCAACATAGCGAGCGAAATAAGATCACGGAACAAACATCCAAATTATTTTTCTAACTGTAGGTTATCCAAAAAACAGCTTGCAAATGAAATGAATGTATGCACCAGAGCTTCGTGGTATACGGAGACAAAGACTATTGGGAATGCCAATGCCAAACATAAGAAATGAAAACCATTGGTGGAAACGTGAACATATAAATTGAAACATACAGTTTTGGCAAATGGATCATGACGGATCATCCCTATTTTGGATTGCTTGTCTGTTTCTAAAACTCGAAAAGGAGAGAGTGACAGTATGGCCACCCGATCTTGCTTGCAAGCCATTCGATCTGCTTATTCTAGCTTTAGCTCCAAGGAACAAACCATTGCCGATTACTTTTTAGAAAACCCTCAAGAAGTCATACACAGTACCATCAACCAAGTGGCCGATGACCTTCAAGTGGCCGAAGCTACGATTTTCCGTTTTTGCAAACGTATAGGTTTTAAAGGGTTTCAAGATATGAAAATCGCCTTGGCTTCTGAAATTGTGAACCCCATTCAAGATATTCATGAAAATATATTAGAAGATGATACGAGCGAACAAGTCGCGGAAAAAGTGTTTCAGTCCAATATTCGAACATTAAATGATACACTGAACATTTTAAACCGCCAACACTTTGCGGAAGCGGTTGAGTTTCTCTTGCAGGCAAAAAAAATTGCATTTTACGGAACTGGCGGCTCAGCCGTAGTGGCTTTAGATGCCCAGCATAAATTTATGCGAACAGGCATCCCTACAGAGGCTTTTATGGATGCTCACTTCCAAATTATGTCAGCCTCCTTGCTGTCCGAACAAGATGTCGCGGTATTTATTTCTCATTCCGGAATGAATAAAGATTTGCTCGATATTGTGGATGTTGCGAAAAAGACCGGATGTAAAACCATTGCGATTACCAGTTTTTCTAAATCGCCGCTCACTCAAAAGGCCGATCTATCCTTGCATACCGTTTCCCAAGAAACCGATTATCGTTCTGAAGCTCTCGCTTCGCGCATTGCCCAGTTGTCCATCATTGACGCCTTATTTGTCAACGTCATGAAGGAGAGAAAAGAAAAAGCCGCTGGCTCGCTTCAAAAAATTCGGGAAGCCATTGCTGTGAAAAAAGTGTAATAACGATTTTTCTTCTTCCTCATACGAAAAAAACCACTCATTGAAAATGAGCGGCAGCACGAAATCTAGATTATGGTTGGGGAACTTCTTCCCTTTTTTGAGATATTTCTTCATAAAATCGGGCTAACGAGCTGTAGATGTATGGAACTAGCCAAAGAAGCCCGATGCCTAAAGTAATTATGCTGAGGATGCCCCAGCCAATAAAACTTAATTGCAGCAGGAAGTATTTCCGTTTGTACCCGTTCATCATGTTTCTGCTCTCTGTAATGATTTGATTCAACGAATAGTCCGGATGATCTTTTAAAATAAAATAAGATTGAGAATAAGCCAAGCTCTTAATAATTCCAGGTATGACGAATAATAAAAACCATAAAAACGTGTAAATGCTAACGAGAATGGTCAAGCCTAGCGATTTCCAGTATAGCTTGCCGGAGAACAACTCAAACGCGTTCTTTATTTGGACAGGTTCCTTTCTCACCAATCGCAAAAATACCCAACAGTATCCAACCGTAACCGGCGTTAACAGCAATGTCAGGATTTGCGACACAACGGAAGGCCACCCTTGATCTTCGTTTGCCCATTGTGTAAAGCCGCCGCTTAAAATAACTTCTACAAAATAAGGGACTAATGAATAAACCACAAAGACGACGATGGTCAAAAGCACTGCAAATCCCCAGTGGTTTTTTAACGCCTGCCGCGCCTCTCTCTTGATGTTCCTTATTCTCATTCTTTTTCATCTCCTCTCCATACAACATATTCAAAAGACTTAAAAAATTGTTTAAAAAAGATAGGGAATGAGTCTATTTTTGTTCATTCATCCTTCCTTCCAAGGCCTATTGTTTTGAACTTAGCTTGCCAAAAACGTGCTTTCATTTCATCAGATGTTGATCTTTTCTTGAACGATTGTTTCGATACACCGTTCCATTGTCTTTTTTTAGCATCTTACTGGCTCTCATATGAAAAAACTGTTTAAATTGACAATTGTTGCTACCGCCTTTATACTTTAATTAGTACATGATATTATTTATTTAAATTAGATTACTTTTAGTAATAATATGAATTGGAGGAATCAAAATGACTAAATCCAAGTGGATCGTGGACCCAGCTCATAGCAACATTGACTTTTCTGTAAGACACATGATGATATCGAGGGTAAAAGGCGCGTTTAAAAGTTTCAACGCTTCCATTAAAGCAGATCCGACCGATTTAACAACGGCAGAAATTCAAGTAGAAATCGATTTATCCAGCATTGATACCCGCAACAGTGACCGCGACCAACATTTAAAGTCTGCTGATTTCTTTGACATAGAAAAATACCCAACACTGACATTTCGTACTACTAACATTACCAGAACAGGCGATGGTGAGTATGAAGTAACAGGAGATGTCAATTTTCATGGCGTCACTCGCCCAGAAACATTCACAGTAGTGTTTGAAGGGGTAGCGAAAGATCCAATGAGCGGCAAGGAAAAAGCAGGATTTTCCGCCAATGGTGTGATAAAACGCAGCAACTACAACCTTACTTGGAACGCTCCGCTCGAAACCGGCGGTGTTCTTGTCGGTGATGACGTGAAAGTAGCTATCTACATTGAAGCTGCAAAAGAAGACTAATAGAAAAGCCCGAATGCAGGCATTCAGCCTCCTTCGGGCTTTTGTATTCCCCGTTAGAGCGGAAAAGCAGGCAACCGTTTTTGTCAAAAGAATTACTCTCTGCTTCCATCATTTCTGGCACGGTATTCATCTCACTCTTCTTCTAAAAACAGAATAGATTGATCATAGCGAGGATGTGAATTCGTCTTTGCGCTCTCCAATGGTCTACTGCAAATTTGCTATAATAGGAAAAGATTTTTTATTTTCATGATGATTGGCCAGGTTCATTCATAGATGGTTTATTTGGCTGTTGGAATTGGCGGGATAGTCGGGGCGCTGCTTCGATACTATTTAGGGTTGTTTGCATCAGTCTGGTGGGGAAGCCCATTCCCGTTTGCGACATTGTTGACCGCCTGTTTTTGGTCAACCGCTTTTTTAGCACGAACAGAAATCTTTCCCCCTTATGTCGTAACCGGTTTAGGGACAGGGGTGGTCGGCTCTTTCACGACGTTTTCGACTTTGTCGTCCGTTGTTTGCACAGCACTTCTCTATTTAGCCGAAAGCATGTTAGGGGGACTGTTTTTATCATGGGCCTGCTGCAGAACGGGGAACCACCTTTTCCACCAACAAAGCAAGGAGGGAAAAAACCATGATCATCAATAGCCTTCATGAATATCAATAGCCTTCTTGTTGTCATAGGCGGAGTGTTTGGTGGGCTTTGCCGATTTGTTGTCAGTTTTTATGTAAAAAAACGTTGGGCGTCCGCTTTTCCAATCGCCGCTTTATTTGTCAATCTTCTTGGCGCTTTTCTTTTAGGCTGGGTGACGGGGAAAGCTCCCCAACATTGGATATTGCTTTTATTTGGCACTGGTTTTATGGGGGCGTTCACAACCTTTTCCATCTTTAAAGCCAAAACCGGACGCTTAGTTTCATCTATCATAGAACCACCTATTTGTTAGGTAGTCTTCTGGCCTATCTTGTGATAAAACTAGAGGGCGGCTTCGTAAAACAGCAAAATTCTAATGGCGAGAATGTTCCCTCTGAAACTTGAGTTCCATTTCGATATTTTTCGAGGCCCCATCCCGTTCAAAAAAACTTCCGCCTAATTCCAGACGGAAGTTTTTTCAGCAGAATCTTTGTCTATTATTGCCCCCCTAAATAAGCATGTTTGATTTGGTCGCTTTCATTCAATTCATCCGGAGTTCCGGAAAGGACGACTTTTCCTGTTTCAATCACGTAGGCGCGATCAGCCACTGAAAGAGCCATATTGGCATTTTGTTCCACCAATAAAATGGTTGTACCGGTTTCATTAATTTCTTGAATAATTCGGAAAATGGTTTTCACCAAAAGAGGGGCTAATCCCATAGAGGGTTCATCCAAGAGAAGCAGTTTTGGTCGAGCCATCAACGCTCGGCCCATGGCTAGCATTTGCTGCTCTCCGCCTGATAAAGTTCCTGCCTGCTGCTTCCAACGTTCTTTCAGACGCGGAAACAACTGAAAGACTTTTTCGTAATCTTTCTGAATCTCTTCTTTATCCTTCCTCAAAAAAGCGCCTAATTCCAAATTCTCTTGAACAGACATATTTGCAAAAATCCGACGTCCTTCCGGTACATGAGAAATGCCCATCTTCACAATGGCTTGAGCTGGTTTTCCCAGAATAGATTGATTTTCGTACTCCATTTTTCCTGATTTTGGCTTTAGCAATCCAGAAATCGTTTTTAACAATGTACTCTTTCCAGCGCCATTTGCACCAATCAGCGTCACAATTTCGCCTTGGTGGACGTCTAAAGACACTCCCTTTAATGCGTGAATATTCCCATAATAAACATGAATATCTTCTATTTTCAGCATTTACGATACCTCCTCGCCCAGATACGCTTCGATAACTTTCGGATTGTTTCGAATTTCCTCCGGTGTTCCTTGAGCAATCAGCTGTCCGTGGTCGAGGACGTAAATCCGTTCACAAACTCCCATGACTAATTGCATATCGTGCTCAATCAACAAAATCGTCAAATCAAACTTATCGCGGATAAACGCAATCAAATTCATTAAATCATAAGTTTCTTGCGGGTTCATTCCGGCTGCCGGCTCATCGAGCAATAACAGCTTTGGATGCGCTGCGAGAGCTCTGGCAATTTCCAAGCGCCGCTGCTGGCCATACGGCAAATTTTTTGCCTTTTCATTTACATATCCTTCTAGTTTGAAAAGCTTTAAAATTTCCAGCGATTTTTCTTCTATTTCTTTTTCGCTCTTAAAATGGGAAGGAAGACGAAAAATCGAGCTTATTATCGAGTTTTTCGCTGAGGAATGATAAGCCACTTTCACATTATCAAGAACAGAAAGTTCATGAAAAAGTCGAATGTTTTGGAAAGTACGGCTTATGCCTTTGCGTGTAATTTTATAAGGCGCCAATCCATTTAACCGTTCACCATTAAATAAGAGATTTCCTTCCGTCGGTACATATACACCAGTTAAAAGGTTAAAAAAAGTCGTTTTGCCGGCACCGTTTGGCCCAATTAACCCAACAAGCTCCCCCTTATGAATTTCCATATTGGCCTCGGAAACAGCTTTTAAGCCGCCAAATCGAATTCCAACATTCTCCACTTTAAGCAACGGTTTGTTTGTTGTCATGGTTCGTTCCCCCTTCAGCTGCTCGTTTCTTGAAGAGTGTCGTCAGTTCTTTTGTCCCCATCAGTCCTTGAGGGCGGAACAGCATCATTAAAATCAGGACAAGGCTGTATATCACCATGCGGGTTTCCGGATAATCTTGAAGAAACGTGGAAATAATCGTCAGCAATATCGCTGAAATAACCGCTCCAGACATGCTTCCTAATCCACCTAATACAACAAAAATTAAGATATCAAAAGACTTTAAAAATCCGAAGTTAGTCGGCTGAATAATGTAAAAGTTATGGGAATACAAGCCCCCAGCCACTCCGGCAAAAAAGGCCCCTATCACAAACGCTGCCACTTTATAAAAAGTAGTATTAATCCCCATCGCATCGGCGGCGATTTCATTTTCACGGACGGAAATGCAGGCTCGTCCATGTCTGGAGTTCGTAAAATTGGCTATCACCACAATAGAGATCAGCGTACAGGCAAACACCCAAGGCCACGTGGTAAAATGGGATACTTGCATCCCACTCGCTCCTCCGACATAGTCAATATTCAGTAATACAATCCGCAATATCTCCCCAAAGCCTAGAGTGGCAATGGCCAAATAGTCTCCTTTTAAGCGAAGTGTCGGAATCCCGATGATCAATCCTGCTACAGCCGCAGCCACTCCTCCTATCAAAAGGGCCGCCGAAAACGGCAGATGAAACTTCATTGTCATGATCGCCGATGCATATGCACCCACCGCTAAAAACCCTGCATGGCCAATCGAAAACTGGCCTGTAATGCCAATGATGAGGTGAAGACTGACTGCCAATATGATATTAATGCCTATTAAAAACAGTGTATTCAAATAAAAGGAATTAAGAATTTGCCCATTGATAAGAAATTGAACTACCGCAAACGCTGCGATCGCCAAAATGATGGAAAGCCAAAAGCCTTTTGTATGCCTGATCGTCATCCTTTTTTCCTCCTACACCTTTTCTTTTACATTTTTGCCAAACAAGCCGGACGGTCGAAAAATTAATAGTAGGATCAAAACGATAAATGCTGCCCCATCGCGCCATAGAGAAAAACCCATTGCACTGACCAAAGATTCAATGAGACCGAGAATCAAACCTCCCACCATGGCTCCCGGAATAATCCCAATACCACCCAATACGGCTGCGACAAAAGCTTTCAATCCTGGAATAATCCCCATGAGTGGATCAATTTTAGTGTAGTAAATTCCAAAAATCACTCCGGCAGCTCCTGCCAAAGCAGAACCGATGGCAAAGGTAGCCGATATGGTGCGGTCTACGCTGATTCCCATTAATCGTGCAGCTTCCGCATCATAGGAAACGGCGCGCATGGCCTTTCCTACCTTTGTTCGATGCACGATAAATTGAAGAACAATCATTAATACGATAGAGGTACAAAGGATCAAAAGCGATTGGCTATTGATGGTAACCCCGAAAATGTCGATATTTTTTTCAGGAAGAACAGCGCTTGGATATGCTTCCGGCTGTGCACCGCGCAAATAGATCGTTCCATATTCAATAAACAAAGAGACTCCAATCGCTGTGATCAAAGCAGCAATTCTTGTTGCATTGCGCAATGGCTTATAGGCGATGCGTTCAATGAGTATTCCAAATACCGCACAAACCGCCATTGCCAAAAGCAGAGCCGGAAAGAAACTGAAATGAAACAAGGTGATGGCATAAAATCCGATAAAGGCTCCTACCATAAAAACATCCCCATGCGCAAAATTAATCAATTTCACGATTCCATAAACCATGGTATAGCCTAAAGCAAGTAAAGCATAAATACTTCCGAGCGATATCCCGTTTACTAATTGTTGAACGAATTCCATTGTGCATGCTCCTCCAATCTGTAGCTTCGTCCTTTCAAAAATTCAAAATAGGGGGAAATCTCCCCCTTTTTCTTCAAAATTATGGATTGACTTTTGTTTTAAATACTTGCTTACCATCCTTATATTCTAAGATAGAGGCGGATTTAATCGGATTATGGTCTTTGTCAAAAGACAAGGTACCCGACACTAGTTCAAGATTCTTAGTTTCTTCCAGTGCTTTTTTGATTTTATCCGAATCTGTGCTGCCCGCCCGTTTTATCGCATCTGCCAACAGGTAAGCTGTGTCATAGCCAAGCGCGTTAAAGGCATCTGGAGAATCGCCATTATATTTTTCTTTAAATTTTTTCACAAAATTCTGAATTTTTTGATCTGGATCTCCAGAAGAATAGTGATTCGTAATATAAGTATTATTCAATGCCTTAGGCCCGGCAATTTTCACAAGTTTCGGCGAATCCCATCCGTCACCGCCCATAATCGGAACGTTTAAACCAATTTCACGAGCCTGTTTTACAATCAGGCCTACCTCTTCATAGTACCCTGGCAAGTAAATAAATTGTGGATTTTCGCCTTTGATTCTTGTTAATGTAGCATGAAAATCTGTATCTTTTGCTACATACGCTTCTTTTGATACAATTTTGCCGCCTTTTTTCTTAAAGGATTTTTCAAAAGCACTTGCCAACCCTTTTGCATAATCACTCGAGCTGTCAATGAGAATCGCCGCTTTTTTCACTTTCAGCTGATCGGCTGCAAAATTCGCTGCGACCGTCCCTTGAAACGGGTCGATAAAGCAGGTCCGAAAAACATAGTCATTCAGTTTTCCGCCCTTTTTTGTCACTTCCGGATTTGTGGCTGTCGGCGTAATTAAAGGAATCTTGTTATCTTGCGCCACTTGTACTTGTGCAAGCGTATTGGTGCTTGTTGCAGCACCTACAATAGCTGCTACCTTATCTTGGCTCGCCAGTTTAATGGCGGTGCTCGTAGCCTCAGCCGCATCAGATTTATTATCCACTTTGATTAACTGAATTTTCTTCCCATCAATTCCTTTTTTATTAATATCATCCAGTGCGAGATCAAATCCTTCAGCAATGGATTGCCCATACGATGCCACATTCCCAGACAATTCGAGATTGGCGCCTACCTTGATCGTTTTACTGTTCGATGCGCTTCCGCCATTAGTACTGCTGGCTCCGCAACCTGCCATCAGTATAGTGGAAAACAAAAAAGTAAGCATTATACTAGAAAATCTTTTTTTGTTCATAAAAATTCCCCCATTTTTTTATTTCTTGCCAATCTAATAATGAACGACACGGACCCCCCTCTTATACTAACAAAATATTACAATTATTTTTATATATATTAATATTCTGAAAATAATTGTATATGATTCTTTTCCTTTCGTCTAGTCATTCTTTAAAATTTTTATTATTTTTGCATGGATGAAAATACTCTATTAACCACTCAAAATAAAGTAGTATCCAAGTGTATATCTAGTTGTTCTTCTATTATTCAACAAAAATGTTATTTCTCTTCATCTAGGGTGATCTAAACAAATAACAACGAACACCCGAGCATGAGCTTTGGCTCATACTCCTAAATTAGTGGTTCTTGATAGATAAGCAACACGTTTCTTATATACCTGTATCAATTATAGGTTCAGCTGTTGCTTATATAGACGATTATACATTCAAAGCTTTTAGTAAAGGAAAAATGATGGAGAAGATGGCCATGAAGAAAGAATGGAAAGTACTTTAAATAGTAATGCAATGAAGAGTGGATCAATTTTAGTGTGTCCTCATTTATGCAGCTCTAAACTGAAAACATATTGCCCATAAAAGAGCGGACATTTTAATACGCGTTGACGGAAGAAGAATGGTCGTTTTGGCGTTCTAGCTGTCATAGCGGAGTTCCTATTGACAATCGATGGATGTAAAAAGATTCTAAATGTCAATATTCGACTGTTTTTTAAAGCAACTAAGAGGAGTTTGATTATATAGAGCTTATTCAATGCTCGGTTCCATTCTGAAACGGTTAAGTATTAAATAAAACTATTGGCTAGCATTCCTTCAAATCTATGTAATTCTGAACAACATTTAGTTGAATGCCAGCAATCTATGTTTGCGATAATTATATATGTCCTAAAACACAAAAAAATCTTGCTGGTTTCACAATACGATTTTCCCCAAATCCTTTGAGCAAAATGAAATCTATTTTATAAAAACCCTCTAAAGTAGATCTCATTCGAAATGCCAAGACAGGTAGATCGCCCTTATTTTGTGTCTACTTTAGAGGGAATCATGTCTATTCTCATCCTTCAACGATTCATTAATAAACACAGATACGTTCAACATTTGAATGAACGAAAAATAATGTTATAGTTGCTTTTCCTATTAAAGGTCATCGATCGATTCACTGTTGTGCGGATATCAACCATAGCAGATTATCAATCA
>JADBKC010000100.1 GCA_014896555.1 Caryophanales bacterium
TGAATAGTGACTTAAAAAAATCGTCTCCATTCAATGTTAGCTCGGCGCTTACAAGTAATGGAAAAGGCGATTTTTTTTTCATTGGGCTAAGTTACATTTTACTGTAATGATCGCGAAATGGACGAAACTCCTGCGGGAAAAGCGAGAAAGGAGACCCCTCAAGCGAAAGGCGAGCGAGGAGGCTATGAGACGCCTTCGGAAAGCGAGTGAATTTCGCGATCATCAGCAATGCCATAAAATAAGTGATGACTTTTTCTTCCCTTTTTTCCGTTTTTCATTCCAGATTGGTCAGTATTCTTCCATCTTCCTTTTATTAAGGTAAAAAGAAACTAATTCCTCCTATTTTTCATAAAAACACATTCGGATGCATTAGACAATCGTTATTTTGAATGGTTCAATTTTCCAACAGCTTTTTTTCTTGAAAGAATGGAAAAAAGCCTTTTAAATGAGTCCTAACTTTTACATTTAAGGAACTTTCTTATCGTTGTTTTCTCTATCTTCTCCCTCCTATGTATGAAAAAAGCATCGAAACCGATCATTTTTCCATTGAATGAAATTCATAATCCTTTCCCATAATGGTAACAATAGGAGGGCAAAAGATGGAGTACATATTTTTTTTATCCGTATGCTGGTGCATATGGATAACGGCTACTTTTCTAATGGATAAAGCTCATCCTCTCCGGTTGAAATTAAGTATAGCTAGTTTGCTGCTTTGTATTGGAGCGGGAAAATTTATCACAATCGATCACGCTGAAGTGTCGCTTTCTTATCTTTTGTTGGTGGCGATAGGAAGTTTCACAGCGCGACAATTTAAATTCAAAGAGCTGCTTTCATTATGTATATCCGCGTTGATGACCGCAATGGTATTTGCGGGAATAAAGCTCTTTGAAATGTATGAAAGGGCATGGTTCTTATTCGATGTCAAATGGTACATTGTAATCCTTGTTCTGCTCATTCAATATGCGATCTATCCAAAATATCGACTTTGGAAAAATAGAATGATCTCGGCTTACATGGGTTTTTTAGCAGGAGAATGGTTATTGTATAAGGTTCTTAGTCAAGTATTTATACCGTATAAAATAGGGGATAGCTCCTTTTTAGACTTTTTTTCCTTTTCCATGCTAATAGTGGTTGGCATCCATCAATTAAGAGCATTCAAAAATTTATTCCACGTAAAATTTTTATCTGTAAAGGAGAAGCAAACTTATGAATGAGTATGTATATCCAGTGATTTTTGGGGTGGTTGCCGGAACGTTAACAAGGATTTATATGTTAAAAACAGATTACCGCCAGTATCCGACATACTTGCACGGAAAAATTATTCATATTTCAATGGGATTTATTGCTTCCGCCCTTGGTTCTGTCGCGATACCGGCGATTATGGAAAAAGATTTTACAGCTATTACTTTCTTAACGCTAGCTGCTTCACAATTTCGT
This sequence comes from Caryophanales bacterium, assembly GCA_014896555.1. Lineage (GTDB taxonomy): Bacteria > Bacillota > Bacilli > Bacillales > DSM-4216 > Bacillus_O. The sequence continues at coordinate 1,438 of JADBKC010000100.1, forward strand.
GATGTTCGGAATATGGAACGGAATACGTTGACAACCATCGACCAATTAGAACTTGTGCCAAGGGGCACCACTTATATTGAAGGAATTGCTGTTGCTTTCGAAAGCAGAAATTACCTCGTTATTTTAACTTCTTTTACGACAACGCTTTTGTATATTCTCTTTCACTTTTACGCAGCGATCATCGGCGCTTTTATATGCCTGTTGATTTCGAGAAATTTAATGTCTGGCGGAAAGCTGGGAGATATTGTTCATATTGAATACGTTGAACCGCATGTGAAAGGGGCTGGCTTGTATGTTGGGGATATTTATATTATGAATATAGGACTTCCTGAAAGACAAAAAGAAGTATTAAAATACGGCATGGGATTTATTTTGACGCCCAAAAATTTTAATGCGCGCACTACCATTGCGAATCTCGGACAGCGACAAGCGATATTACACGATATTTCTACTGCATTGGGGGTCATCCGTGATTCCGGAACGCCTGCGTTAGTTCCGCTGGCCAAAAGGGATCTGAATAACGGCCAAGTGGCAGTCTTTGTGTTGCCGCAAGAAAAAAACAAGGAAAAAGCCATTCGTATTTTAAAAGAGGTTCCGACACTTGAAAATGCCATCCGAATGCCAAGTGAATCCAATGCAATCCAAAAGGGGGATCGGCAATAGTGACGACGACGATTGAAAATTTTATTTTAGCTGCTGTGACAACGAATCCAAAAAAAGTCCCGTCTGGCACAACGGTTTTTCACTGCGATGACCAGAAAGAAATGGAAATCGTAGCCACTAATTTAGAAGCGATTTTAGATGGAATCGCCCATCAGCTAACCGAAGAGATTTTTATTATCGTGAGGCATTAGCTTCCATTCGCCATTGCTAGTTTTGTGCATTATTGCTAAAATGGTGAAGTTGAACCCTTCTTTTTCGGAAGGGTTTTGTTCTTAATAAATAGAAAATCGACAAACTGAACGGGAATTTTTCCTTGCTGTGCTTTCTCTTAAAATGGGAGTGTTCCAGATTGAACGTGGACAAAAAATGAATGGAATATTTTCTATAACCATTGTGAAAGGATGATATAAATGGCAAAACCGGTTGTAGCGATCGTGGGGAGGCCAAATGTTGGGAAATCCACTATTTTCAATCGTATTGTTGGGGAACGAATCTCGATAGTGGAAGATATTCCAGGCGTTACAAGAGATCGGATCTACAGCTCTGCTGAATGGCTTACTCATGAATTTAATATGATTGACACCGGGGGGATTGAGATCGGTGATGAACCGTTTCTAGAACAAATTCGCCAGCAAGCGGAGATCGCCATTGATGAGGCGGATGTCATCATCTTTTTGACAAATGGACGCGAAGGGGTAACAGCAGCGGACGAAGAAGTGGCCAAAATTTTGTATCGTTCCAAAAAACCAGTTGTGTTGGCTGTTAATAAGATTGATAATCCGGATATGAGGGATGTTATATACGACTTCTACTCTCTTGGTTTTGGAGAACCGTTCCCTGTTTCCGGAGCACACGGCCTCGGACTTGGAGATCTTCTGGATGAAGTCGTTAAACGATTTCCGAAGTCTTCTGAAGAAGAGTACGATGATGATGTCATAAAATTTTGTTTAATCGGCCGGCCTAATGTAGGAAAATCTTCTTTAGTCAATGCCATATTGGGAGAAGAAAGAGTGATCGTCAGCGATGTCGCCGGCACCACTAGGGATGCGGTGGACTCTCCTTATACGTATAACGGCCAAAAGTACGTGATTATCGATACAGCAGGCATGAAGAAAAAAGGAAAAGTATACGAATCTACGGAAAAATACAGCGTGCTGCGGGCTCTTAGGGCAATCGAACGTTCAGACGTTGTATTAGTCGTGTTGAATGCAGAAGAAGGGATAAGAGAACAGGATAAAAAGATTGCCGGTTATGCCCATGAAGCTGGAAGAGGAATTGTGATCGTCGTTAATAAATGGGATGCGGTTGAAAAAGATGAGAAAACGATGAATGCGTTTGAAAAAAAGATTCGCAGCCATTTTTTATTTTTGGATTACGCGCCGATTGTATTTGTGTCAGCCAAAACAAAGAAACGGCTTCATACGCTACTTCCTGTTATTAACATGGTGAGTGAAAATCATGCGATGCGCGTTCAATCAAGCGTGCTCAATGATGTCATCATGGATGCCGTGGCGATGAATCCTACTCCTACCGAAAATCAACGGCGACTAAAAATATTTTATGCGACTCAAGTGGCAGTCAAACCGCCGACATTTGTGATCTTCGTCAATGATCCTGAATTAATGCATTTTTCATATGTACGTTTTTTGGAGAATCGGATCAGAGATGCATTTGGATTTGAAGGAACGCCAATTAAAATCATTGCGAGATCTCGGAAATAACCAATGGCAGGTGAAAAGCATGAATGAGACGAATATGGATACGGTTACCGTTATCGGTGCAGGCAGCTGGGGAACCGCTCTAAGTATGGTACTCGCGGATAATGGATGCCATGTGCGGCTTTGGGGCCATAATCCACAACAAATCATGGAAATCAATGAACATCATACGAATAAAAAATATTTGCCGAATTGTATTTTGCCCGAAAATATAAAAGGATTCGCTTCTATGGAAGAAGCATTGAACGGTGTAGAAATGATTGTGTTGGCTGTCCCGACAAAGGCCATTCGAGAGGTTGTAAGACAAATGGTCGAATGTTTGGTGAAACCGATCACGCTCGTCCATGTTAGTAAAGGGATTGAGCCCGATACGCTGCTTAGGATTTCGGAAATGATCGAGGAAGAAATGCCTTCTCGTTTATTAACCGATCTTGTCGTATTGTCCGGACCAAGTCACGCAGAAGAAGTAAGCCAGCGTCAGCCGACGACTGTGACGGTTTCTTCGAATAACATGAAAGCAGCCGAGAAAATCCAAAAACTGTTTATGAATCAGCATTTTCGTGTTTATACGAACCCAGATATGATCGGCGTAGAAATTGGCGGAGCGCTAAAAAATGTCATTGCGCTTGCGGCAGGCATTTCGGACGGTTTAGGGTATGGAGACAATGCCAAAGCGGCTCTTATCACGCGAGGGCTAGCCGAAATAGCCCGTCTAGGAACGAAAATGGGGGCCAATCCTTTAACGTTTTCCGGACTTGCCGGGCTTGGTGATTTAATTGTTACATGCACAAGCGTTCACTCGCGAAATTGGCGGGCAGGGAATTTACTTGGAAAAGGAAAAAATTTAAATGAAGTGCTTGAAAATATGGGAATGGTGGTAGAAGGGGTAAGAACAACCAAAGCGGCCTATCAATTATCTCAAAATTATCATGTGAAAATGCCTATCACCACTGCTCTTTATCAAGTACTTTTCCATAACCATGACCCGAAAAAAGCAGTGGATGAATTGATGACAAGGATGAGGACTCATGAAATGGAAGATTTGTCCGATATTTTAGATGCAAAAATGAATGAGTAATGTGCTTTCTACCTTTACTATGTCAATCAAACGGATAAAAGGAAATTTCATTGCGTGAGTTGAAGCTAAATGAGCTGTTGCCACGCCTTCGCCCTGAAAAAAGTACCAAGACTTGCCGGCATGTGGCGGAATCAGGAGAATTTATTTTATTTGGGCTTTAGAAGATAACATCTTGTTTTACCATATTGATACTTGAGAAAGCGGCTTTATAAAAAGGATGGGTCGTTTCTCAAACCGGGGATTATCCCCCGGTTGTTTTTTGTAGACATCATTTCCTTATGATTATTCTACTAATGTGGTGCTATTGAATTGCTTTATTTACATATCTGAAACAGCATTGGAAAAACGGATAATAAACAAAAAAGCGCTGATTATGCGGAAAGAAAGCGGTATAAAGAGTTGTCTCTTATTCTTGAATACAGAAAATTCTATTAAATTTACTTTTAGTATGATATACTAGAATTGGAAAAATAGGGGGAGATATTCCATGTCACCAGGCATGATTAAAATGTGGATATCCTTTCTTGCGATGGGGTTCATGATTCTTTCTGTGGTCGCTATTTATGTCAGCCGATATAAAATGAAATATAAGTTCCTTCGATTTCTTGTTGCTTTTTTTGCCTACATATTTTTATTTCTTGGCGGCATCATGATGATCTATGTTGTTTTCAGCGGTCCTGTCGGCTAGAAAGAAAATGAATTTTCATTTATTCGTATCCGATTTATTAACTTTGGATTTTTGACATAGAAAGGGAGTTTTCGATTGAGGAAGTTGCTCATATCGGTTTTATTGCTCACAACTGTTTTCTTTTTAAATGGATGCATGTTTCCGGATGAAGAGAAAGCAGAGAATAAAGTCCCTTATCAAGAACAAATTCAATCCGTTCAAAAAGCCGTTGAACAGTTTCAAAAACAAAACGGAGGCATCCTTCCCATTCAAACAAAAGAGGAGAATGTTCCCATTTATCAAAAATATTTAATTGATTTTAAAAAATTAGTTCCTCAATATTTGCCGGAACCTCCGGGGAATTCGTACGAAAATGGCGGGATCTTTCAATACGTATTGTTGGATGTAGAGAAAAAACCTGTTGTCAAAATCTTTGATCTGCGTATTGCGGAAACCATAAGGGAATTGGAAATACGTATTCATTCTCACGGATATCCACCGTTTAAAAAAGAAATCGCGCCAAATGTCTATACTCTTGATTATACAAAACTCGGCTATAAAGAAGAACCAACGGTTACGAGCCCCTACTCTCAAAAAAATCTTCCACTCGTCATTACCGGAGACGGAAAGATTTATGTCGATTATTGTATGGACTTGTATGAGGCCTTGAAAAACAACAAACATGCATACAAGCCCGGAGAAGATATACGGCCATTATTAACGAAGCATTCTCTTTTCGTTCCCGCTTATTCATTGCCCTATACCGTTAATGAAAAAAATGAACCGGTATTTATGAAAAAATAGGTTCTAACCCTTTTCCTTGCAAATATATTGTAGGGAAGAGGGTTTTTTATTGCATTCTTAGAAGGTACACCTTATTTTGCAGTCATAAGAAAGTGGGACAATGTCATACACATATATAGAAGACATATAGACCAGAAAACAATCCCTGGAATGAATGTTGGGAGGGAATCCTTTTGGAAAAAGTAGATCTTTTTAAAGATATTGCAGAAAGAACCGGCGGAGATATCTACTTAGGGATAGTAGGAGCGGTCCGTACGGGAAAATCAACTTTTATAAAAAAATTCATGGAACTTGTTGTATTACCGAATATTCAAAGCGAAGCAGACCGGTCTCGTGCTCAAGATGAACTTCCACAAAGTGCAGCGGGGAAAACAATTATGACCACCGAGCCGAAATTTGTTCCGAATCAAGCGGTGAAAGTGAACGTTGATGAGGGGCTTGAAGTGAACATTCGCTTGGTGGATTGTGTAGGATATACGGTTCCGGGGGCAAAAGGATATGAAGATGAAAACGGACCGAGAATGATCAGCACTCCGTGGTATGAAGAGCCGATTCCTTTCCATGAAGCAGCCGAAATTGGTACAAGAAAAGTCATTCAAGAACATTCGACGATTGGTGTTGTCATTACAACGGATGGAAGTATTGGAGAAATCCCGCGCGCTGATTATATCGAAGCAGAGGAGCGCGTCATCGAAGAATTAAAAGAAGTAGGGAAGCCATTTATCATGATTGTCAATTCTGCGAGGCCTTATCATCCGGAAACGGAAGCACTTCGTTTAGAGCTTAGCGAAAAATATGATATTCCCGTATTGTCCATGTCGGTGGAAAACATGCGGGAAGGCGACGTTTTAAATGTTTTGCGTGAAGCATTATATGAATTTCCTGTGCTTGAGGTGAATGTCAATCTGCCAAGTTGGGTCATGGTATTGAAAGAAGATCATTGGCTTCGGGAAAATTACCAAGAAGCCGTGAAAGAAACGGTGAAAGACATTAAACGGCTTAGAGATGTGGAACGTGTGGTTCAGCAATTTGATGAGCTCGAATTTATTGAAAGAGCCGGTTTGGCTGGTATGGACTTGGGGCAAGGAGTTGCGGAAATCGATTTATATGCACCTGATGAATTGTACGATCAAGTATTGAAAGAAATTGTCGGTGTGGAAGTGCGAGGGAAAGATCATCTGCTGGAACTGATGCAAGATTTTGCCCATGCAAAATCGGAATATGATCAAATTGCCGATGCTTTGAAAATGGTGAAACAAACCGGATACGGGATTGCCGCTCCTTCCTTAACAGATATGAGTTTAGATGAACCGGAAATTATCAGGCAAGGTTCGCGGTTCGGTGTCAGGCTGAAAGCCGTCGCCCCATCCATTCATATGATTAAAGTGGATGTTGAATCGGAATTTGCTCCGATCATTGGAACGGAAAAACAAAGCGAAGAATTGGTCCGGTATTTGATGCAAGACTTTGAAGATGATCCGTTATCCATTTGGAATTCCGATATATTTGGCAGAAGTTTAAGTTCGATTGTTCGAGAAGGCATACAGGCGAAACTATCATTAATGCCGGAAAATGCACGCTATAAACTTAAAGAAACGCTGGAACGGATCATTAACGAAGGTTCCGGAGGACTTATCGCTATTATACTTTAGACCTCTTATGTGGGAGGTCTTTTTTTTATATTTTGCCCGGTGTATATGCCAATAAAGCGTTTCAATGGTTGAACGAAATTTGCCATTATGAAGCACAAGGCTATGGCCAATCAGGTGACGACAAAATAAGCTAATATATCAAGTTTTTATCATCCTGACGAGAATACCCCCACTTCCACCTTAGGTAAATGGGGGAGGAGGTCAAGTATGACGATTCTTTCTAATTTAATTTTTTTCCCAATTTGTATTCCAGTATGACTTGACAATAAAAGCGATAAAGAGTATAAAAATGGAAATCGCAAAAAACAACAGAGTATTGGAACAAAAACCTTTGAGCATGAATGAGGAAATATTGACCGAAATAAAAGAATTGTGCTTGATATGGCCATTCTTATGTGATAATCTTTTAACAGAATTGATGTGAAAAACATGAATTCTATAGCGTTTCTCCCATACAGTTTGTTTAGAAACGGAAAAAATGCGTAAAAATGAAAAATAAGAAGCAGTGCATTTTCAATTTTGGGAGGAGGTGAATGGCATGAATAAAACAGAACTAATCAACGAAGTTGCAGAAGCAGCTGAACTTTCTAAAAAAGATGCGACAAAAGCGGTGGATGCAGTGTTTACTGCTATCCAAAATGCGCTGGCTGGCGGAGATAAAGTTCAACTTATCGGATTTGGGAATTTTGAAGTTCGCGAACGTGCTGCGCGTAAAGGACGCAACCCTCAAACAGGAGAAGAAATTGAAATCGCAGCTAGCAAAGTGCCTGCATTTAAACCTGGTAAAGCATTGAAGGATGCTGTCAAGTGAGTACATAAGTGCCTGGTATAGAAAGAAGACTCGTACTTTCGGGTCTTCTTTTTTTATCGCATTAAGCAAGTCCACCTGCCTTGAAGACAGGAAGGTTAAAAGGAGTTCGAAAAGGGGAGTTGCCCCTAAAATGCGATTGGTTCAACAAAAGAGTCTCATACGAATAGAAAAGGATGCATAAACCTTTACCGCTTTGAAATATGTGAAGGGATGGTCATTTGCAAGGATTGAAAATAAGCGGAACATTCGGTGAACAAGCAAGAGCCAATCCGTGAAAGTCCTTTAGCTTCTCTTTCATTTTACGCTCCGCAAAAAGAATCCCCTTTAGATAACAAATTGCTTCTTTGCCCCCTTCCTATTCGTGTGCTATTATGAAGATTAGCATATGCTTGCGAATGAAAATACCTTTAGGAGTGGTTATATACATGCAAAAAACAGAAGTCAATATGGCACAAATTGAACAAGCTGTGCGCTTGATTTTAGAAGCGATTGGAGAAGATCCCGAACGAGAAGGGTTAATTGATACACCAAAACGAGTAGCAAGAATGTATCAGGAAGTTTTTTCTGGATTGAGACAAGATCCAAGCGAGTATTTTGAAACCATCTTTAGCGAAGACCATGAAGAGTTAGTACTTGTTAAAGATATTCCTTTTTATTCGATGTGTGAACATCATCTTGTCCCTTTCTTCGGGAAAGCTCATGTTGCTTACATACCAAAGAACGGAAAAGTAACGGGCTTAAGCAAGCTTGCTCGTGCAGTAGAAGCAGTGGCGAGACGGCCGCAGCTTCAAGAAAGAATCACGGATGAAGTGATAGAAGCGATCATGAAAAAATTAGATCCCCACGGTGCGATGGTCGTTGTTGAGGCAGAGCATATGTGTATGACGATGCGAGGAGTCAAAAAACCAGGATCTAAAACAGTTACTACTGCTGTTCGAGGGAGTTTCAAACAAGATGCTCAAGCTCGTTCTGAAGTGTTGGCCCTTATAAAATAAATTTTATATGAACAAATAGAAGGAAGCGAGAGTAGCATGATCAATCAAAATGATTATGTAGTCATAAAAGCGTTGGAAAGCGGAGTGAACGTCATTGGATTAACGAGAGGGACAGATACTCGTTTTCACCATTCGGAAAAATTGGATGCAGGCGAAGTGATGATTGCACAATTTACAGAACACACGTCCG
>JADBKC010000101.1 GCA_014896555.1 Caryophanales bacterium
GCCAGGAAGTGATGAAGAGTCTAACCCCTGGCCAACAGGTCATTAAAGTCGTCAAAGAAGAGTTGACCGAGCTGATGGGCGGTGAACAAAGCCAAATTGCCGTTGCAAAGCGTCCTCCGACTGTTGTGATGATGGTCGGGCTGCAAGGAGCCGGGAAAACGACGACAACAGGAAAGCTGGCTAACTTATTGCGGAAAAAATACAACCGCAAGCCGCTGCTGGTCGCTGCGGATATCTACCGTCCTGCCGCCATCAAGCAGTTGGAAACTCTCGGCAAACAGCTGAATATGCCTGTCTTTTCTCTTGGAGATCAAGTCAGCCCGGTCGAAATTGTCCAAAAGGCGATTGAAAAAGCAAAAGAAGAGCATTATGACTATGTCTTAATAGATACCGCCGGCCGGCTCCATATTGATGAAAATTTGATGGAAGAATTAAAACAAATCCAGTCTTTGACCAAGCCTGAAGAAATTTTTCTTGTCGTTGATGCGATGACAGGGCAGGATGCTGTCAATGTCGCTCAAAGCTTTGATGAACAGCTTGGCATTACCGGCGTCATCTTAACCAAGCTGGACGGGGATACACGCGGAGGGGCAGCCTTATCGATTCGTTCGGTAACCGGCAAGCCTATCAAATTTGCCGGAATGGGCGAGAAAATGGATGCTCTTGAACCTTTCCATCCGGAACGAATGGCATCGCGCATTCTCGGAATGGGGGATGTGCTGACATTAATTGAAAAAGCGCAGGCTTCCGTTGACGAAGAGAAAGCAAAACAACTTGAACAAAAAATCAGAACGATGTCATTTACACTCGATGATTTTCTTGACCAATTGGGCCAAGTCCGCTCGATGGGTCCTCTTGATGAATTGTTGAAAATGATCCCTGGAATGAATAAGATCAAAGGGCTGAACAATATTCAAATCGATGAAAAGCAAATCAGCCATGTGGAAGCGATTATTCGCTCAATGACAAAAGAAGAGAAAGAGCATCCGGAAATTATCAACTCCAGTCGAAGAAAACGCATCGCAAAAGGAAGCGGTACGACCATTCAGGAAGTAAATCGGCTATTGAAGCAATTTGAAGAAATGAAAAAAATGATGAAACAAATGACCAGCATGCAAAAAGGAAAGAAAAAGGGCTTTAAATTCCCTTTTATGTGACAAAGTGACAGTTTCGTAATGTTTTTAGCCTTTTCACGTAGATCTTATGTTTTGCTTTTACAGATCTTGAACTAAAAGATACTCTTAATCGCAAGTTTTTTGATGCAATATTCATGTGTTAAGAAAAAACACTTTACAAGCAATGTGATTTTTTGATAATATACTATCTTGTGTGAAACTATTCGGAGGTGCATGAATCATGGCAGTAAAAATTCGTTTAAAACGTATGGGAGCAAAAAAAGCTCCGTTCTATCGCATTGTAGTGGCCGATTCTCGTTTTCCTCGCGACGGTCGTTCTATTGAAACCATCGGAACATACAATCCGTTGACTCAACCGGCTCAAGTCGAAATTAACGAAGAATTGGCACTGAAATGGCTGCAAAACGGTGCAAAACCGTCTGACACAGTTCGCAACCTTTTCTCTCAAAAAGGAATTATGGAAAAATTCCACAACGCTAAATACAGCAAATAAGATGATTGAATTCATTCTTGCCGCTGTCTAACCTTTCGTTGACCATCCGGAAAAAGTCTCCGTCTCGGTCTTGCGAAGAGGAAGAAAGAGTGGTTTATATCCTTTCCATCGATCCGGCTGATGACGGAAAATGGAAGGGAAAGCACGGATGTATGGTAAAAGATATTCGGACTATTCTTTATGCGGCGGTCAACACTACCCATAAAGAAAAAAGTATATTTGGAAATTGCCAAATAAGGGAGGGAAAACCTCCCTTTTTGTATAGATTCATGGTCAGCCTATTGGGGGCAATCTCGGAGGTGTCCCGATGGAAATCATCCAAAAAGTCGTCATTAAGCAAGTGTTAACGGAAAAAAGCAAAGAGTGGCTGCTTCGAAAATACTCGACAAAAATCGAGCAGCTGGAAAAGGAATGTGCTCAGCTTCAATTTGAGCAAAAAAAAATTGAAAAAGAAAAAAAGTTTTCCCCTTCGCAAGTTCGTTCTTATTTCGAAAAGGAAATCGACAAACGTAAAGAAAAAATGAAACAATATGAATTTCAACTTCGACAATTGGATGTATTGCCGCTTGGCAGTGAAATTAAAGAGCAGGAATTGGAGGCGGTTGTTACAGTGGAAATTGGCGACCGTTGGGATGAAGTGGCAAAAGGGAAAACGATTGTCGTGAAAGACGGGATCATTATTGACATACGTGAGGGGTGAAAGAATGGAGAAATGGTTCAATATCGGCAAAATCGTGAATACACACGGAATCAAAGGGGAAGTGCGGGTTCTCTCCCGTACCGACTTCCCGGAAGAACGCTATAAAAAAGGCAATACTCTCTATTTATTCTTCCCCGGACAATCGGAAGGAATTCCGATCGTTGTGAAAAGTCATCGGACTCATAAATCATTCGATCTTCTTTCTTTTGAAGGGTACGAAAGCATCAACGATGTGGAAAAGTTTAAAGATGCAATGCTAAAGATTCCTGAAAGCCAGCAGCATGAATTGGAGGAAGGGGAATATTACTTTCATCAAATTATTGGCTGTCAAGTAAAGACAGAAGATGGCGACCAGGTGGGAATCGTAACGGAAATTCTTACACCAGGAGCCAATGACGTTTGGGTGGTAAAAAATTTCGATGGAAAAGAACATTATATTCCGTATATTGAGGACATCGTGAAGAAAGTAGATATTGACGAAAAACTCATTATAATCCACCCGATGGAAGGACTGTTGTCATGAAGATTGATATTTTAACATTGTTTCCTGAAATGTTTGACGGTGTCCTATCATCTTCCATTCTAAAAAAAGCAGCAGAAAAACAAATCGTCACCTATCATGTTGTCAATTTCCGAGAATTTTCGAATGACAAGCATCAATCGGTAGATGATTATCCCTACGGGGGTGGTGCCGGAATGGTATTAAAACCACAGCCAATATTCGATGCCGTCGCCTATTTGAAACAAAAAAACGAAGACACTCATCCAAGAGTCATTCTCATGTGCCCTCAAGGAGAAAGATATACGCAAAAAAAAGCGGAGAAACTTGCCGCAGAAGATCATTTGATTTTGATTTGCGGACATTATGAAGGCTATGATGAACGTATTCGCACGATCGTTACCGATGAGATTTCCATTGGCGATTTTGTGCTGACTGGAGGCGAAATCGGTGCAATGGCCGTTGTTGACAGCGTTGTAAGACTGCTTCCCGGAGTTTTAGGCAATGAAAGCTCACCGATAATGGACTCTTTTTCCTCTGGCTTGCTGGAACATCCCCATTATACAAGGCCTTCTGACTTTCGCGGGTTGAAGGTTCCAGATGTGCTGTTGTCCGGAAATCACCGATTGATTGAGGAATGGCGGATGAAGGAATCGCTTCGAAGAACTTGGGAAAGAAGACCTGACTTGTTAGAAAATTATCCATTAAATCAGAAGCAAAAGGAATGGTTGGAGGAATGGAAAAAGGGGAACCACACCTCCTCTGAATCTTAAAAACGTACTGGTAAAAATTCTAATTGCTGCTTGATTTGCACTTAGCGATATGATAAGATTTACCTTGTGATTTGAACGAAGTATTTCGTTCTTTTCGTTTGAAAACGATGTTCCGCTGCATACGTTTGATCTGCAAGAGCATCTGTTGGAAGGAGTTGAATACGATGCACTATTTAATTGATGAAATTACAAAAGAACAACTTCGCAATGATATTCCGGCTTTCCGTCCTGGAGATACTGTACGCGTTCACGTGAAAGTAGTAGAAGGAAATCGCGAACGCATCCAAGTTTTTGAAGGTGTTGTCATCAAACGCCGTGGCGGCGGAATCAGCGAAACATTTACGGTTCGTAAAATTTCTTACGGTGTAGGTGTTGAACGTACTTTCCCGCTTCATACACCGAAAATTGCGAAGATTGAAGTTGTGCGTCGCGGTAAAGTTCGTCGTGCCAAACTTTACTATTTGCGTAACTTGCGAGGAAAAGCTGCTCGTATTAAAGAAATTCGATAATTGAATGGTCTTTGCAAAAAGGAGCTTGAAAACAAGCTCCTTTTTATGTCCAATACATACTTACTATTCCAAATCGCAGCAAAAACATTTAGAATGAAGTAAAATAGATCTTATGTACTGTTTTGTAAGAAATGCTTCCTTTTAAAGTCGTATGATGAATGTAACTTGAAAACAGAATCGGATAATGTAATGATTTTCGGTGAGAGAACGTGTTGAAATATACTCTTTTTCTCCGTATGATCATTTAGAGATGAAATCAAACCACGTTTTTTCCTCGAATGTGTGTATTCATTACCCGAGGAAACAGCATGCAGGCACAATTTTGATTCTATATAGGCATTGGGTGGTGGACAATTTGGCAAAACAAAAAAATGAATTATGGGAATGGACAAAAGCACTTTTGATTGCGGTTGCTTTAGCAGCGATTATTCGTTACTTTATTTTTGCTCCTATTGTGGTTGACGGACTTTCGATGATGCCAACACTTCATAACGGCGATCGTATGATTGTCAATAAACTGGGGAAACCCGATCGATTCGATATTATCGTCTTTCACGCACCAGAGGGAAAAGATTATATTAAACGAGTGATCGGGCTTCCAGGAGATACGATCGAATATAAGAATGACAGGTTATATATAAATGGAAAATACTATAAAGAACCTTATTTGGACAAATACAAAAAAGAAGTAACGGACGGTCCTTTAACGCAAGATTTTACATTGAAAGAAATTATTGGCCGCAATACAGTGCCAAAGGGAGAAGTGTTTGTCTTAGGGGACAACCGCCGATTCAGCAAAGACAGCCGCCATATCGGGACAATCAAAATGGATAAAATAGTAGGGGAGACAAAGTTTATTTATTGGCCGCTTCAAGATTTCGGTATAGCTAAATAGCCCGTTTTTTCGTCATACTGAAAGGATGGTTTTTGGTTGTTCCGCCAATCACCTATTTTCTGAATGACTAATTCAAAGAAATTCTAGTTGAGATTAGCCGAGTCTTGGTAAAAAGAACTTCCTAACATAACAAAGCTTTTCAGAAACCATTCGGATAGGAGGTGGAAGAATGACGATTCAATGGTTTCCTGGCCATATGGCAAAGGCGAGGAGAGAAGTGACCAAGAAGCTTAAATTGATTGATATCGTTTTTGAGCTGGTAGATGCTCGCCTGCCGCTCTCTTCACGAAATCCGATGATTGATGAAATCATCCAGCAAAAACCAAGAATCATTTTACTAAACAAAGCAGACTTGGCAGATTCGGAATGGACGAAAGAGTGGATTGCTTACTTCACAAGCCGCCAATTGTCCGCCATTGCGATAAATTCTCAAGGAGGGCAGGGACTTTCCCAAATAATGAATAAGACAAAAGAACTTTTGAAGGAAAAATTTGACCGAATGAGAGCGAAAGGAATCAAGCCCCGTGCTGTCCGCGCTATGATTGTCGGAATTCCAAATGTCGGAAAATCCACTTTGATAAACCGGCTGGCTAAACGAAACATCGCCAAGACCGGCAATACTCCGGGTGTGACCAAAGCTCAACAATGGATAAAAGTAGGGAAGGAACTGGAACTACTGGATACACCGGGTATTTTATGGCCTAAATTTGAAGATGAGGAAGTGGGCTATAAATTGGCGCTAACGGGGGCAATAAAGGATACCATCGTTAATTTGCAAGATGTTGCAGTATATGGACTGCGATTTTTAAAGGAGCATTATCCCGAACGTCTAACAGAACGATACCAGATTGACCCCCACTTGGAAATCATCGAAATGTTTGATGCCATTGGAAAGCTGAGAGGCTGTCTGCTGAAAGGTGGAAAAATTGATTACGATAAAACGACAGATATTATTATCCGCGATATCCGTTCTGAAAAGTTAGGGAAATTGACATTTGATTTCCCAGAAAATAATCTTTCATAACGACTTTGCGGTGTAGACTCTTTTCTTTCAAATCAGTCGATGAAGAAGCGTTTGTAGACGATTAAATCTATTTTCCGTGTGGAATCCTCAAAATAAAAGACGTGGGCAACGTTCATAACAGCTTGAAGACCCTCTTACGGGTCTTTATTTTTTATTGTGAAAAGCCGATAATAAAACAAAGAGGGTAGAAGAACTATATTGCTTCACTTGGATCTCTCAATATCGAGCAATTTCTTATAAAATTCAGGTAGCAAGTGTGCCCATTTTTCCAGATAAAAAGAGAAGGGATTTAGAAGATTGAAAGATGACCATTCCACTTTCAAGTCGATAGGAATCTAAAACAGCAATCAAGAAACAACAAAAGGAGTAGAGTGAGTATGAGCCTGACAATAGGGGAAATCAAGGAAAAAATGAAAGAGATCGAGTCTGAGGATGACCCGTTGTTTCGGGAATGGCTGCAGGATGAGAGAAAAGGCGTGCAAAAACTAATCGAGAGTTGGTATAAAGTACAAGAAAAGAAACAGAAAGAGCAAGAACAGTTTCAATCGCTTTTCATTTATGAAAAAAAAGCCAAAAAAAAGGGTTATTCGATTATTGCGGGGATCGATGAAGTTGGCAGAGGACCGCTTGCTGGACCTGTTGTAGCAGCGGCAGTTATATTGCCCGAAAATTTTTATTTACCTGGCCTCAATGATTCTAAAAAACTGAGTAAAGCAAAACGAGAATCCTACTATACATACATTAAACAGCAAGCGGACATAGGCATCGGGATCGTGGACCATAAGGAAATTGACCAAATGAATATTTATCAAGCGACAAAAAAAGCGATGCAGCTGGCTGTACAATCACTACCTCGAATCCCTGATTATTTGCTAATTGATGCCATGACTCTCCCGCTTCCTATTTCTCAAGAATCCATTATAAAAGGAGATAGTAAAAGCGCTTCGATTGCCGCCGCATCTATTGTTGCGAAAGTGGAAAGAGACCGGATGATGGAACAATTCGCAAAGAAGTACCCCTATTACGGATTTGATCAAAACATGGGCTACGGAACGAAGGAGCATATCGCCGGCTTGAAAACATACGGCCCTTCAGACATCCATCGTCTTTCCTTTTCGCCAGTGAAAGAAATCATGGAGAGCCTAAAAGGGGAGAAGATTCATTGAATAGTTTGCAAAGTATTGTGTCCCTCACGGGGATCCCTCAGGAAAGACAAGTTCATTTTCAAACAGGAGAAATGTTTTCGGGGAAAATTGTCAAGTGGCTTCCGCAAAATATGGCGGAAATCAATATAAAAGGACAAAAGATGATCGCCAAAATGGAAGTTCCGCTCCAAGCTGGAGAACGCTACTGGTTTGTTGTAGATACGGTGAAACATGGTTTGCACTTAAAAGTGATTGCGAAAGCGGCAGAAATGGGGACAGACCCAAAACTAGCTGCCGAAAGCCTTGTGAAAGAACTTTCCCTTACTAATTCTTCGGAGATAAAGGCAATTGCAGAAAAAATGGCGGCTGAACAATGGGTGTTGACAAAAGAAAAATTGGAAAATGCTGCTCAATGGATTAAGCTGACGGATACAAAAGCAGGGCTTGAAATTTTAAAGTTGATGATCGATCGTTCCCTTCCATTTACGAAAAGCGTCTTTATTTCTTTGATGTCGGTAATGGGAGATACGGGCAATACGAATTCATTGTTGACAGAATTAAGGGAACAAATGGCTTCATCGGCTGAAGGACAATCTGTAAACCAATTGATGAACACTCTTCATCAAATAAAAGATCCTGAAACAAAATTATTGACTATGAAATTTTTCCAGCAGTTTCTTGCGGTTTTAGAAAGCGGTGATCCTTCAGAACAAGCTGCGGCAGCCGATTTGCTTCAAAAGTGGGGGCTTCTGCCGAAAGAGGGGCAATTTAGTGTTCGTTTGTCCGATTTGGCTGTCAAATGGCTGAATTCTTTATTGCCTTCTACTATGGATAATGATTCATTTCAACCGTTTTTTTCATCGGGGGAGATCGAAAGCAAGATTCCATCCTTTTTATCCCAGCTGGATACCGCCGATCAAGAATTGGTTCGCGCTATTTGGAATGAGAGCGGACCAGAACAGATGCAGACAACGAAATGGGCTGAAAAACTTTATCCCGTTTTGCTGAAGGAGGCGGTATCCGTTCCGGCTAACGGTGAAATTTCATTAAAGAAGCTGGCGGCTTTGCTGACGGTTTCGGAAAGTCAGCTGTTAAAACTAGTGGCAGAGGAGGCTGACCGAACGAAACAGATTCCGTTTGAAAACTTAAAGGAAGGAGAAAAACTGTTCGGCGTCTTGTGGGAAAAGATAGAACAAGAGACGGAAAATCATTTGACAGGGAAAGATGCCTTTGCTCTCTTGAAAACAATGATGAAATTATTGGGCGCCAACTACGAATCCAAACTTTTATCTTTCACTGAAAATTGGAAGGAAGTCTTAAAACCACAGCTAGCTGCTCTTATAAAAGACTCACCTTCCGAAGAGATTAAAGTCAGCGCTGAAAAACTATTGGCAAGACTGAATGCATACCCAATTTTATCAAACGATCAAGGAGTCGCTCAAACTATTTTAATGAATCTTCCTCTTTCTTTTTTCGGACTCCATACAGATTTGACAGTAAAATGGTCGGGAAAAAGGAACAAGGACGGAAAGCTTGACCCTGATTATTGCCGAATTCTTTTTTATTTGGAACTAAAAAATTTAAAGGAGGTCGTAGTCGATATGAAAGTTCAAAACCGTATCGTCGCGATCCAAATCATGAACGCCAACCCGCAGCTAAAAACGATTGCCGCCCCGCTTCTATCCAGTTTGAAAGTGGGATTGCAAAAGATACGCTACCAGCTATTGTCTGTCCAGTTTAAACCTTTGACGGAAAACAGCGGAAAAAAGATCCTTCAGGAAATGATCCAAGATCCGTTTTCGACCGGAGTGGATATGTTGATATGAAAAAAGAAAGCGATATAAAACGAAAACAAGCGGCCGCTCTTTCTTATGATCCTCATACGCAACAAGCTCCAATTCTTATTGCTAAAGGGTCAGGCAAAACGGCTGAGGCGATTATTGAAAAAGCTAAAGAAAACCATATTCCCATTCAAGAAGACCCTAATTTAGTAGAATTGCTATGCAAGCTGGAATTGTCTACAGCAATACCGGAAGAGCTGTACCAAGCAGTTGCAGAAGTTTTTGCTTTTATTTATCGGCTGGATAAAGCGGACGGAAAAGGGCATAATGAGTAAACCGGCGAAACGCTGGTTCTTTAGTACAATTTTTAAAGTAAACGAGAAAAATAGGGACATAAAATACAAAAAAAAGACATAAATGCTGATAAAAAGAGAGAAGAGCTAGACAAATAATCAGAGTTTTTATAAAATAAACAATACGCAGTCTATTATTTGCTTTTAATAGGAGGATGGGATGAATGAATATCCATGAGTATCAAGGAAAAGAAATACTCAGAAAGTATGGAGTAGCAGTTCCGAATGGCAAGGCAGCCTTTTCAGTAGAAGAAGCGGTCGAAGCCGCTAAACAACTGGGGACAGATGTTTGTGTTGTGAAAGCTCAAATTCATGCCGGCGGGCGTGGAAAAGCCGGCGGCGTCAAAGTTGCGAAAAACTTAGACGAAGTGCGTACATATTCGGAGGAATTATTGGGTAAAACACTTGTCACTCATCAAACCGGTCCGCAAGGCAAAGAGGTAAAGCGCTTACTGATTGAAGAAGGCTGCGATATTAAGAAAGAATATTATGTAGGGATTGTATTGGACCGCGCCACTTCACGCGTTGTCTTAATGGCATCAGAGGAAGGCGGCACGGAAATTGAAGAAGTGGCTGCGAAGTCTCCTGAGAAAATTTTCAAAGAGACAATAGATCCATTAACGGGATTAACACCTTTCCAAGCCCGCAGGATTGCTTTTCATATCAACATTCCAAATGAACTGGTGAATCAAGCAGCC
>JADBKC010000102.1 GCA_014896555.1 Caryophanales bacterium
AGGGAAAACGTTTGACACATTATCAGATGGAGAGAAAAGAAAAGTACTTATTGGAAGAGCGCTAATGGCAAAACCGAAATTGCTTATACTAGATGAGCCATCTGTAGGATTAGATATTTTAGCAAGGGAAGATATTTTATCATTAACGAAAGAAATTATTGCGCATCAACAATGCCACATATTATATGTTACTCATTATATTGAAGAAATTGTAGAAGAGATGACACACGTATTATTGTTAAAAGAGGGACAAATTGTAGCTGCAGGACAAAAAGAAAAAGTATTGACAGATGAGTTACTATCTGAGACATTTCAATTAGCGATGAAAGTTCATTGGGAAAATAACAGACCATGGGTTTCTATACATAAAAATATTGATTGAACAATATTTGCGAAGGTAGAATCAAATGGAACTACTACTAAAATTCTTTAAAGACGAAAAGGACAGAGTAATTAATTATGGAATGGAAATGCTTGCCAGTATCCATAGCGGTGCTCCATCGTTCCTTGTCTCACCACTAAAAAATGTAATATTACGTTATGTTTATAGCTTAAAAACGTAGTGTTTTCAAGCTATATTGTAGGATATCGTGCTAAACATGAGTTTAACAGTTACAATAATTATTTATTTATTTTTGCATGCATAAGATTGATAAGAAAATAACTAATTACTAATACTAAAATACTAGCTGTATATAATAATGTTTGCTTTGCATCTTCATGATCAATAACAACTAAACGAATCATGGCGGTTATACCTATATACATAAAATATCGAAGGGGAAAATGATAATCCTCTTGAAAATATTTAACGATCATTGCAATGAACTCAAAGTATAAAAAAAACATTAAAATACTCTCAAGCAGTTCATAATGGGCACTTTTGCCACTCTCAAAAAAAGCTAGATGCGCAAGATTCACAATTTCCTTTCCAAGTAATTTGCATAAAATAATGGTTAAAGAAATAAGAGCCACATTTAATCCCAATTGGAGTATTTTATCAATGGTTAGTTTTTGTATTTTACCCATCAACCTATTCACCTTCATTAATATTTTACACTGGTAGATTTTAATTTCTAAAAAATGATTATGAGGAAAGGACTTGGGAGGACCGTCATCAAAATTGAAAGTCTTTCTAAGTTTCTTACTACGAATAAAGAAGTAATATTCTAACATTTTCTTCTCATCAAAGTTTGCTAACCTATTATACTTAAGATGATATACAAAAAAAACAGAATAATCAAAACAAAGTTATTCTAAAAAGCTAGCTAAATGATTTTATTAAGTAGCTTGACTCTTGCATTTTTTAAATACTGCCCATAAAAAGAGAATTTTAGTACGTTTTAAAATGAAACAACCACCGAAATTTGAAGGAGAGTGTGATAGCGTGAGAAAGACAGGAATGATTGGTTTAGCCCTTTCTTTACCGTTAAGGTTAGTCGCGAGTTATGCTTTGGAAGCAATGACCGATGATAAACAAGTTAAACAGCAATCCATGCTACAACCGATTGTTGACAATATTGATGTCATTGCCCACCGCGGAGCTTCAGCTTATGCACCTGAACATACGCTGGCAGCATACGAAAAGGCGATCCAGATGAAAGCAGATTATGTCGAATTGGATTTACATATGACAAAAGATGGCGAGTTAATTGCCATTCATGATTCAACGCTGGCAAGGACGACGAATGTGGAAGAAATATATCACGAGAGAGCCACTTGGCGCGTAAAAGACTTCACGCTTACCGAAATAAAGCAGCTTGATGCCGGTTCTTGGTTTAACAATACTTACCCTGAAAATGCCAAAAAACAATATACTCGGGAGAAAATCCCAACCCTTCAGGAAGTGATCGATTTTATCAAAAAGAAAGACAAGAATACTGCTCTGTACATAGAAACGAAGGAACCCGAAGTTTACCCTGGCATGGAAGAAAAACTCGTTGAGATTTTGAAAAAGAACGGTTATTTGAAAAAAGACAAAGTCATATTCCAATCATTCAGTGAAGCGAGCTTAAGAAAATTGCAGGAAAACGTTCCTGAGAAGATTCCCCTTATCCAGCTTTATAGTCCAAAAATAATTCAAGGCCAAAATCTGGATGATGTTTTTAACCGAGCAGCGGAATATGCAGAAGGTGTGGGAGCGGATAAATCGCTCGTCACTCCGGAATTTGTGCAAGAGGCCCATAAACGGCATATGGTCGTCCATCCGTATACTGTGGATACACAAGATAAAATGGTCGAACAATTAACTCTTGGTGTTGATGGGATGTTTTCAAATTATCCTGATCGATTAGTAGAATTGACCAAGGAACTGTAAATTTATGCACTTGATTTATTCATTTAACAAAATTGTTTCGTAAATGAATGAGAAGTCTGCAGATGCAGGCAGCTCTGATCTTTTACATAATAGTCTTTCCTAGTAGCAGACTTTCTTCATAATAGAAAAACTAGCTTTCCGTTCGGATCTGAAGTTATTTTGTTCCAATGTTTATTTTTATAATAAATGTAATGATAAGTGTCAAGACATATGTTACTATTTCAGGTTCCACGCTTTAAATTTCCAGTTGCTTTCCTAAGATCCTGTTAACCAGCTCTTCACTAAATCACGACAATATCCTCCATCATTGAACATTTTTCGCGAGCGAAAGACGTACCTTTCCCATCAGTTTTTGTCGAATTTTTATTCAGATGACGATCTTCTAACCCGGTTCCCAAAATAGATGGTACATCTTCGGCATGGTCCACCGTATCTGCTCCTTCATTTCCTGAATGACCTCCTTAAGAGGTATGTTCCAGTCCCGAAAATGATGTAGGTGCATGTAGAAAAAGCAGTACACCATGTTGACCGCCAATAGGAGAATGGAAACCCATGCTTCGATAGCCGTTGGATCATGGACATATGGATCGTCCAAGTGCCAATAAGTTTTCAAATCACGGAAACTCTGATTTTCAATATCCAAGCGCGCAGCAGCGATCTTGGAGACTGTTTCTGTTGCTACCGCGGACTTTGGACAGGTACACGCCACCCATCTTTCAACGACTTCGATCTGTGTCTGTTTTTTGCCCCCAACGATGTTTGTCTTTTCCGTTTGCCGAATCATTTTCACCTCATTTAACAAAATGTTTCGCAGAGGGAGGGGTAGACATTTTTGGGTTTATAAAGAAAAAGAAAAAACCGGTTACACCTCCATTTCTTCTTGAAATCAATGAGGAGTTAAAGAAAAAGGGAAAAGGTTTTAAAATAGCACCCGCGATAAACAAATCTGATTTAACGATAGAGGAAAAAAAGATCATACAACAAATACTCATGCTAACCAAAATCAAGAATCAAAACAATGTCACAAGAACGAAAAGCTACTTGGATATTTATTTGCGCCACCCGGAAATTCATTGGGCATTTTGGGAACATATGGTTTCCAGAAACGGCTGCTGGAATATGACTGACTTAAAAGGTGTTCTCTTATCCCATTTATTGACGGAACAGCAAGATGAGACTGGAGAGATTGCCGATGACTATTGTGAAACAATCGAAAAAATGGAACTTGCGGTTATCGCGAAAAAAGCCATTTTCTATTAAAAGCAAAACCATTGCTGCTTATATGTTGACGACTTTGTTTGCCTAGTGGATAGGAACTTATTTAGATCTTTATTTTGCCAGAAAAAGATGGTATAGCTTTCCGTCTAGGCTCTATTCGGCCATTTTCACCATTAACATTGTGTTTACGCTGATCGGTCTGCCCATTTTCACCGTTTGTTTTCTATATTTTATGGAAAAGTTCAACACTTGGAAAAAAGGGGCTTTTATTATCATGGCAAGCCTTATCATGTCCCTTGCTGAAAAACAATCAGAAGCATTCGGGTGGTTTATCCATCATGATCAGTGGGAACATTCTTATTCTTTTTTTGGATATTTGCTTTTTATGATCATCGTTTGGAAGTTCTTTCGATGGGTAAATTCAGTCATGAGTTGAATATAAAATGTGAAACGGATTAAAGATGAATAATTTCGCTGTCAAAAAAGAGCCTTTAGAATGGTTTCTTAGGCTCAGATCGTTTTCTACTCGAAAAACACACTCTCCAAATCATTAAATCTTAGGAAGTTCCATCCCCAACTTACTCCATTCTTCTTTTGAAGGACCATAAACTCCCGGAACTTGAAGCCCGGCTTGACGCATGAGAACCGTCATTTGTCCGCGATGATGAATAATATGCTTGATGAGCAGGGATAGGATGGCAGCATTCGGAAAATCTCTTCCAAAAGCATTTTGAACTTGTTTTAAAGATTCATCTGTCCACTGCTGTTTCACTGCTTCCACTGTGTCAGCACTTACTTTCCGAAAGCTTTCCGCTATTTCCTTAGCTGAAGAAGGAACGGTGTCTGAGTTTTTCACCATATCCATCTTAATTCCGAATTGGGAAAAAAGTTCAGGGATACTAGTTGTGATATGCCATGCAATTCTCCCTAACGTACGGCCATTAGGCGAAACTTGTTGTTGCAGCGACGCATCTGTCAAAGTGTCCATTACTTTCTGAGTAGAAGCCGCTTCTTGGTTCCACTCCTGGATAAATTCCGCGATTGTGGTATACATTTGACTATTCCTCCATTTTTCTATGATTAGATTCAGTTTTATATTCCTTTTTATATGATAAAATATATGTTCTCTATTTGTAAATGCCTTATATTTGCTTTAGCAACACTTTAGTCTCAGCTCATTCTAGAAAAACGTTATATCCCTGATTTGTCATTCATCCTGACATCCAGTCGAGATATCTATACTTCGGATGCAATTTTAGTAATTCTGATACGGTCACAAATTTGTATCCTCTTTGTTGAAGAACGGGTAAAATTTTTTTAAGCGCCGCAATCGTTTGACGACGGTCTCCACCGTTATCGTGAAATAAGACAATATCTCCATTTCGGGTGTTAGACAAAACCTTTTTTACAATATTATCGACGCCCGGTCTTTTCCAGTCATGAGTATCTTGATGCCATGACCACATCACAACCGTATAGCCTTCTCGGTTCGAAACATTAATAATGGTTTCATTATAATATCCTCCTGGCGGGCGAAATAATTTAGGAGTGTATCCCGTCAATTCTGCTATTGTTTGTTTTGTTTTTCTTAATTCACTTCTAATTTCTTCCTCGTTAAGCCCCCTAAAAACGGAATGATGGTATGTATGATTCGCTAATTCATGTCCATCTAAAATTTCCCGTTTCACTACATCAGGATGAGCTTTTACACAGGTCCCCACCACAAAAAAGGTCGCTTTAGCATGATATTGTTGTAAAATATCTAAAATTTGCGGAGTATATGTTGAACTAGGTCCATCATCGAATGTCAATGCAATGACTTTCTGTTTCGTCGGTATTTCCCAAATGGCTTTTCCGTGTTCTTCATAAAACTTTCGGCCTCTATTCAAATCGTTCGCTTTTACGAAAACTGTACAAATCAACGACAGAGCAACGGAACAACCTATGATCAAGATACACCATAGTACGAACTTTTTGTTGATCATCAAGCAACAACACCTTTTGTGTAAATTCGTTGTTTAGGTTAGGATGTTTATTCTCTAAGGATGATTTTCTCAATGGTATTTTTTTATACCAATTATGGACTTTGGTAAAAAATCGTTATTTTCAGGCACAGATTCCTTACATGTCGACCAACACCGACCAGTTTTTTCCTTTAAAAATGGAGATTCTCTCCAAGTTCACATCTATCAATGGCGGATGGCGGAGCGGATATTGGCCTAGTCCGTTCAACAGGAAAAAAAAGTGAGTGGAAACAAACAAAATGACTTTGGACATCAAGAATCATGTTTATACGAACAGATGGTAGATGGAAAACAGTTGGAATGATAATAGGATTTTACTTTTGAAGGATGAAGACGTTCTTTTCATTGGCCTACTCACAATCATGTGTCTTTCAATTCTTGGCATGTCTTCCTACTACTGTTTTTGTCTTCCTTATTGTGTCCTGATCATACGTTTTTTATCGGAAACATATTATGCCAATGCGAGTCAGGCACTGTTCCTTATTTTCAACAACTGACAGAAGGACACTACATAAACTTGCCCATTTTATTTCCATTCATTTTTTTAGATAAGTTTCTCAACGGAAGAGATGGTAATTTTTCTATCCTTCTCGGCAAAAAAACTGAATGTTCAAACAAGAACCAGAGCTGATTTTGCCCTGGTTCTTTCTACTTTCATCCATCATGATATTATCTTCTTTAAAGTCTGCTCTGCATCCGTTCTCAAACAGGTGTAGACAAAAGGTCCTTCAGCTGGGCATCGATGTAGTTCTTGTCTTCTTCAAAAAGTCCCATCATGGTGAAGTGTCCCCACAAACTTGGAACGACTCGCAGTTCGCTGTTAGGGATCATCTCTTGTTCGGCTTTGCAGTCTCGGACAGGGAAGAACATGTCTTCTTCAAACGGCATCACATATACTTTCGCTTGAATCCGTTCCAGCGCCGCTTTCAAGTCTCCACCAGTGTTGCGGCTCACATCGCCCCGCTGCCATTTCCAGGCCATACACAACAAATTGTTTGGATCCATCGGCAAAAACCAATTGTCCCAGTATCCCACCAAAAAGTAGTCGAGAGAGGAGAAACCGAGACGGCGCCACTGTTCCTGCTTGTAAAACTCCGTACACAGCCCCATCACCGCCCAAATTCGGGAGTGGCGGCGCAATCCTCGGTGGACTTGTTGATGATCTTCATACCATCCGTCTTGAAAAGCTGGGTCAGAGGTGATCGCCTCGATTAAAGTTTCGGTAAAAAGAAAATCGTGAGGTGTATTTTTGGCCGTCCCGCCGATCGGAGCCGCTCGCTTTACCATTTCTGGATAACGCACCGCCCATTCATAGGTCTGCTGGGCTCCCATGGACCAACCAACCACCAACTGCAAAATGTTGATTCCGAATTTTTCGGTGACCAGTTTATGTTGAGCCCGGACATCATCGCCGATCCTTACCTTAGGAAAGGCTCCCCTACCAAATGGAAACGGAGTATTGTGAGGTGAACTGGATAAACCATTGCCAAGCTGATTCGGTAGAATAATGAAATATTTGCTTGGATCTAACGCCATTCCCTCTCCGATATAAATTTCCATCGCCTTATGAGTTCCAGAGTACATGTGTGGAAATAAAATCGCATGATCCTTCGATTCATTCAGCTTGCCGAACGTTTTATAGGCCAGTTTGCAATCTCGAATAGTGCCTCCTTCTTCCAACTGAAAGTCTCCCAGTTCAAAGATTTCATAATTACCGTGGACTTCATGAGTATAATAAGCGTTTTCGATTGTTTTCAAAAGTAACGCCCCCTTTGTTTATTCAATATAAACAAGCAATGTTGCTGGAAAGCCGTGAAAAATTTTAGTTGTTTCATAGATGAAAAGATATATGTCTCCCTTTCAATGAGCATGAAGAACAACAGTCCCTAAACCTTTGTGAAAATGTCATTCTGCTGTTTCTATTTTCATTGATGAAACTTCAGTTTTCCGGAACTACGAATGAAGTATTTACTGAACAAACAACAAATCCGGTTCGCTTAAATATTTTTTCAGTTCATTTAAAGCTTTTTGAGCTAAAACGCCGTCGATCAGGCGGTGGTCGTAGCTGAGGGACAAAGCCATCATCGAAGCAATGTCAATCGAATCATGAACCACAATCGGTTTTTTCTCCATTCTGCCAATGCCTAAAATGCATGATTCCGGATGGTTGATAATAGGGGTAAACCAAGAACCATCAACGGATCCGATATTCGATATTGTGCACGTGGCTCCTGTCATTTCATTGGCTTTGATCGACCCATCTCTTGCTTTTTTCGCAAGTTCTTGGATCTCTTTAGCGATTTGAAACAACGGCTTTTTGTCTGCATGTTGAATGACCGGAACGACAAGACCATGATCGGTGTCCGCTGCAAAACCGATATGGTATTCATCCTTCAAAATGATTTCACCGCGTTCATCGTCCAACGAAGCATTAAGCATCGGGTATTTTTTAAGAACGGCCGTTAATGCTTTAACGGTGTAAGCTAAATACGTCAATTTGATGCCTTCTTCTTCCGCAAACGGTTTTACCCTTTGGCAGTGGGAAACAAGCTTTGTGACATTGGCCTCGTCGAAATGAGTGACATGCGGGATGACGGTTTTCGAATGAACCATGGCTTTGGCGATCACTTTTCGTATGCCGGAAAGCGGTATTCTTCGCTGGCCTTGCGGAATGACTTCTTCCTTCGTTGTTTCCTTGCCGGCCGTCGCTTCCTGTTCCTTCTCTGCCTGTTGTAATTTTCGATTGGCCAAGACCGCTTCAATATCACTTTTTACGATTCTTCCGTTTGGCCCGCTCGGAGTCACTTCCTCAAGGTTCACATTGTGTTCTCTGGCAAATTTGCGTACAGACGGAGCCGCGATAAAGAATCGGTTGGACGGCTTTTCATCGGTGCTTTTTTGTACTGCGTTCCTAATATCTTCTTCCGTGACTTTACCGTTCGGACCGGTGGGCGTGGCAAGGCGCCAATCCACTCCAAGGTCTTTTGCCAACTTTTTGACGCGTGGAGTCGCTTTTTTCTCTACATGAACGTCTTGTAGAGACTTTTGCTGTTCCTCTGTTGAATCATCAGACTGAACCGTTTCCTCGACGGGTTCAATGACGGCCAATACATCCCCTATGGCGGCAGTATCGCCTCTTTTTTTCCTGATTTCTTTTATAATTCCCGACTCCGGAGCTTGAATTTCCGAAACGGCTTTCTCTGTTTGAACTTCCACGATCGTTTCGTCTTTTTTGACTTCATCCCCTTCCGAAACATGCCAAAAGGTGATCAAACTTTCATCATGAGTATCGGATAGTCGAGGCAATTGAACTGAGATTGACATAGCTACCTCCTGTATGGAAAATCCATTTTATTCATTTACTAGTTGGATGGCTTCGTGAAAAATTTTATCGGCATTTGGCAAAACAAATTGTTCAAGTGGACGGCTGTATGGAATGGGCACATCAGGAACGGCCAATCTTTTGACAGGTGCATCCAAATCATATAAACCGTCTTCTGCCGCAATGGCTGCAATTTCTGAAGTCATGCCGTATGATAAATAATCTTCATCCACGACCAATAAACGATGCGTCTTTTTAATCGACTGAAGAATCGTTTCGCGATCTAAAGGTACGAGCGAACGCAAATCGATGACTTCTGCCTGAATTCCTTGCTGCTCCAACTTTTTCGCTGCTTCTAAAGCGTGATGAACCGTCATCTGAATGCCCACAATCGTAATGTCGGTTCCTTCTCTTACCACTTTGGCTTTGCCGATCGGCACTGTATACGCTTCTTCCGGGACATGTCCGACAGATGCGTCCAATTGATCCATCCAGCCCAGTCCTTGTAATGTTTTATGGAACATAAAGACAACCGGATTATCATCCCGGATAGCGGAAATCATCAAACCTTTCAAATCATACGGAGTCGATGGCGCCACCACTTTCATTCCCGGCAGATGGGCAAAAGTGGCGTATAAAGTTTGGGAATGCTGAGCAGCATCGTTGTATCCTCCGCCGACTCCGGTCATGAGCACCATCGGAAGCTTGATTCGGCCGCCCGACATGTACGGAATTTTGGCCATCTGGTTATAAATTTGGTCCATACAAACACCAAAGAAATCGACGAA
>JADBKC010000103.1 GCA_014896555.1 Caryophanales bacterium
AGCTCGAAGTCCATACACCGGATAAAACCTACCCGATTTGGGTTGGAGAAAATGCTCTAGAAATGATTCGGAGAAGTTTTAAGGATAATCTGTCAGATACGACGAAAATTCTTGTGATCGCCGATAACCATGTTTCTCATTTGTACAGGAAAAAGCTTGAAAAGCATCTGCCGACAGATATTCCGTTTGCATGGAAAGAAGTGCCGCAAGGGGAAGCTGCGAAATCAATGGCTGTTTTTGAATCCTGTATAACAGAAGCACTCGAACAAAATTTGGACCGAAAATCATGCATTATCGCTTTTGGAGGAGGAGCTGCGGGTGATCTTGCTGGATATGTGGCGGCTGCTTTTATGAGAGGGATCCGTTTTTTACAAGTTCCAACTACTATTCTAGCCCACGACAGCGCCGTAGGTGGAAAAGTGGCCATCAACCATCCTCTTGGAAAAAATATGATCGGGCATTTTCATCAGCCAGAAGCGGTTATTTTTGATACGCGTTTTATTCATAGTTTACCAGAAAAAGAAGTTCGTTCCGGATTCGCAGAAGTGACCAAACATGCGCTGATAAAAGATCAAACATTTTTGCATCAGCTAACTAGTACGCTTGTGTCGCTAGAAAAGATAGACTCTGATTTTCTGGAAAAGAGTCTATGTAAAGGGATCAGCATTAAAGCGGATATCGTTTCAGAAGATGAAAAAGAACAGGGAATTCGGGCATTTTTAAATTTTGGGCATACATATGGACATGCGTTGGAAGCGACTATTGGCTACGGTAGGATGACTCATGGCGAAGCTGTGATGATAGGAATCGTATATGCATTGTATTTAAGCAAGAAAAAATGCTCTCTTGCCTTTGATTTGTCGTCTTTTATAAATTGGATCCAAAGACTGGGATATTCATTGGATGTACCAGAAACAATCTCTTTTGATCAGCTTTTATCCGCCATGAAACGAGATAAGAAAACAATTGGACGCTCCATTCGATTCGTGCTTCTTGAAGAAATTGGAAAACCCGTCATCATGGAGATGAATCAAGAAGACTTACAAGAAGCGGACCAGTTTATCCGATCTTTACATCGTATTTAAATCGATCGTACGTAGAGCTTGTCCGTTTAATCAAGAAAGATATTTGAGATGGTGCGGTACAGTACTTGTTTGTGTACGAGAAAAGGAGGAAATGGATTGATTAGAGGGATAAGAGGGGCGACAACCGTTGATAAAAACGAAGAAACAGAGATCATTTCAGCAACCAAACAGCTCTTAGTTGAAATGATCGAATCAAATCACATTCAACCAGAAGATGTTGCTTCTGTTTTCATTTCCGTTACAAAGGATTTATTTGCGACTTTTCCAGCAAAGGCGCTTCGAGAAATCGAAGGCTGGACATACGTTCCGGTGATGTGTATGCAGGAAATCCCTGTTCCTAAAAGTTTAGAAAAATGCATCAGGATTATGATGCATGTGGAAACGATGGTACCTCAAGAAGAAATCCGCCATATTTATTTGAATCATGCTGTTGTTTTGCGCCCGGATTTAGCAGGATCAAACGAATCTAATCAAATATAAAATTTCGTGCTAGAATAAAGAAAAGTTTCCTTTATCTAAGTAATGAAATAAAGCGAACAAAAGCAGGGAGAGATAAACATGAAATGGAAAAAGCAAATATTGAATCTGAAACCGTACCAACCTGGAAGAACCATAGAAGAAGTGAAAAAAGAATTCCATCTTGAAAAAGTGACGAAATTGGCATCAAATGAAAACCCGTTCGGCTGTTCACCACTTGTAAAAGAATGGCTGAAGAGTTTTGATCGTTCATTCGCCCTTTATCCAGACGGATATGCAACCGTATTGCGAAAAGAAATGGCCAAACATTTAAATATTGAAGAAAATCAACTGCTTTTTGGCAATGGATCGGATAACATACTGCAAGTCGTTTCCAATACGCTTCTTGAACCGGGAAAAAACACTGTCATGGCAGTGCCGACTTTTTCACAATATCGCCATAATGCCGCCATTGCGGGAGCTGAAGTAAGGGAAGTTCCGCTGATCAACGGGGCTCATGACTTGGATGGAATGTTGGCGGCCATTGATGAAAACACAGCCATTGTGTGGATATGCAATCCCAATAATCCAACAGGGGTCTACATTTCCAAGGATGAAATGGTACCGTTTTTGGAAAAAGTTCCAGACGATGTTCTTGTTGTGTTAGACGAAGCGTATAGAGAATACGTCGTAGCGGACGATATTTATGATTCTGTGGAGTTAGTGAAAACATACAAAAACGTGCTCGTCACCCGTACTTTTTCTAAAATATACGGTATGGCAAGTTTCCGGGTCGGCTACGCATTTGGCCATCCAGACATCATAAGATATTTCGAAGCGGTGCGCGAACCATTTACCGTCAATACATTTGGCCAAGGAGCCGCTGTTCAAGCGCTCCGCGATCAGGAATTTATTGAAGAATGCCGCAAGATCAACCGACAAGGACTTGAACAATTTTATGAATTTTGCCGTCAAGAAGAGTTAAACTATTTCCCTTCTCAAACCAACTTTATTTTAATTGATTTTGGCTGCAACGGTGATGATGTCTTCCATTATTTAATGACAAAAGGCTATATCGTTCGTTCAGGCAATGCCCTTGGATTCCCTACATCCGTTAGAGTGACAGTTGGTTCTAAAGAACAAAATGAAGGCGTCATGGAAGCGATGAGAAGCTTTATAACAGAAAGAGCCATTGGCTAACGAGGGGGATCTTTTTTGAAAGGGACCGTTTTAATCGCCGGGATCGGTTTAATTGGGGGCTCACTGGCACTTGCCATCAAAGAGGCTCATCCTCATGCAACTGTTATCGGCTTTGACATTAAAGCATCAGAAAGAAAACTGGCTAAAGCGCTCGGAGTGGTGGATGAAGAATCTGATTCTTTTATTGAGCCGGCAGAAAGGGCGGATCTCATCATTTTAGCTGTTCCGGTCAAGCAAACCGAGATTCTCATTGAGGAATTGGCCCAAAATGCGAACAAATTGAAAGAACATGTCATTGTAACTGATACGGGTAGTACGAAAGCGAGAATCATGCAAAAAGGAAAGAAATTGAACCACTGCGGCATCTCCTTTATCGGAGGTCATCCTATGGCGGGATCCCACAAAAGCGGTGTAGCGGCGGCCAAGAAGATTCTTTTTGAAAACGCGTTTTATTTATTGACCCCCGATGAACAAACCAGTCCTGAACAGTTAAATACATTAAAGGAATGGCTGAAAGGGACAAAAGCGAAAATGATTGAAGTGGCTCCTGAGGAACATGATCAACTAACCGGAGTCATCAGCCATTTTCCTCATGTGATTGCGTCTTCGCTTGTCCATCAAGCCCGGCAGTTTGACCAACAAAATCCATTAGTGTCTAGGCTTGCGGCGGGTGGATTTCGTGATATTACACGCATTGCTTCCAGCAACCCTGAAATGTGGAAGGATGTTTCTTTGCATAATAAAGAGACGCTCATCCACCTTTTAGAAGTATGGCAAAAAGAAATGCACAAATTTGCCGAGATGTTGAAAAGCGAAAATGGGGAAGGATTGTACCAATATTTTGCTTCAGCCAAAACGTTTCGCGATAGTCTGCCGTCTTCATCCAAAGGAGCGATTCCTGCCTTTTATGATTTATATGTGGATGTGCCCGACTATCCGGGTGTCGTCTCCGAGATAACTGGTTACCTTGCTGAGAAAAAAATCAGTATTACTAATATTCGAATTATGGAAACACGAGAAGACGTATACGGTGTTTTAGTCATTAGCTTTCAAAACGATCAAGACCGTGAGAAAGCAAAAAACTGTATACAAAAACATACAAATTATGACGTATTTCTTGCGTAATAGAAAAGGATGGTAGAGACATGAGGTTGCCACATCATCATTCCCATTTACGTGGAGTCATTCACGTACCTGGAGACAAGTCGATTTCCCATCGTGCCATTATGTTTGGTTCGATCGCCCGTGGGAAAACAACAATCCGCCACTTTTTAAGAGGTCAAGATTGTTTGAGCACCATCGACTGTTTTCGAAAACTAGGCGTTCAGATTGAGGAAGATGGCCAGCAGATCACCATTTTGGGAAAAGGCTGGGAAGGCTTGGAAGAACCAAAGGATATATTGTACACAGGAAATTCCGGTACTACTACAAGATTAATTATGGGGATTCTTGCTGGCCGTCCCTTTCATTCCGTGATCATAGGAGATGAATCCATTGGCAGACGGCCGATGGATCGTGTCGTCCTTCCGTTAAGGGAAATGGGGGCCGCCATTTCAGGAAGAGAAAATGGGAAATTTACGCCGATTTCCATTAATGGTGGACCGCTTAGGCCGATTCACTATAAAATGCCGGTGGCAAGCGCCCAAGTAAAATCAGCTTTGCTATTTGCAGGACTCCAAGCGGAAGGGAACACTGTGATTGAAGAAATGGCTTTAACTCGAGACCATACCGAAAAAATGATCATGGAATTTGGCGGCCAATGTGTCCGAGAAGGCATGACCATTTCCGTTCAAGGGCCTCAGTCGTTTGAAGGAAGAGATATTTATGTGCCAGGAGATATATCGTCAGCGGCCTTTTTCCTGGCGGCCGGAGCGATCATTCCAGGAAGCGAGATTATTTTAAAAAATGTGGGATTAAATCCAACTCGTTCTGGAATCATTGACGTTTTGAAGGAAATGGGAGCGGATTTGGAGTTGTCCGAGTTCTCATCCACTGGCGAAGAAACAGGCACGATCGTAATACGCTATTCTCAATTAAAAGGTATTGAAATAGGAGGAAGATTCATTCCACGATTGATTGATGAGATTCCTATTATTGCATTAATGGCTACTCAAGCAGAAGGGGAAACAGTCATTAAAGATGCTGAGGAATTAAAGGTAAAGGAAACAAACCGGATTGATACCGTTGTAGGAGAATTAAAAAAATTAGGAGCAGATATTGAGTCAAGAAAAGATGGAATGGTCATACGGGGAAAAACGGCATTAAAAGGTGGTAAGGTGTCTAGTTTTGGAGACCATCGCATAGGAATGATGCTCACTATAGCTGCCTTGCTGTCAAAAGATCCGGTCGATTTAGAAAACCCAGAATGCATTTCCGTCTCGTATCCTAATTTCTTTGATGATTTGAAGAAGTTGATTTAAAGGCCATAGCCTCTCAGGACTATTTGTCTTGCTAGAGGCTTTTCTTATATCTGAAGGAAAACGGCTTTTATGGTTGGGCATGTGGCTTGAATATTGGACACAGTCATATGGATTATGAAACTTTTTTGACGCCAATGCCTGTTTTATGAAGGGAATGTTCGCTGCAAAAGAGAATAATAGAAAAGTGAGAACGGCATTTTCGTTGAAGGAAAAAGAACTTTGCTTTACTATTAACAGCAGATTCAAGGTGAGCTATAGCATCATAATTGGATCCACAAATCGGAATGAAGTTGGCGAGAATCGAGTTTTCCGGTTGAAAGGGCTGTAGTGGAAAGTGACCTTTAGTTTCCATTTCCTAGAGCCCACCTTATCAGTCAACATGAGTTTACGCTAAAAGGAGATAGACATGTGATGAACAATGTGGAAAAAATCATCCAATTATTCGAAAATGGGCAATTAGAAAAAGCAAAAAAGCTTATTGATAAAGTAAAAATGAGCGGGAGTAATGAAGAACAATATCTTCTTGCAGAAGAATTAAACAAGCTAGGATTTCCTGAAGATGCAAAGAATTTGTATCAGATTCTTTTGGAAAAATATCCTGAAGAAGGAGAATTAATCGTCCTTCTCGCCGAAACGTTCGTAGATCTCAATCAAGAAGAAGAGGCTTTGCTTCTTTTGGAAAAAATTGACGCCTCTGATCCTTCCTACCCACGAGCACTGCTTTTAATGGCTGATTTGTACCAAATGCAGGGCCTTTATGAAGTAAGTGAACAAAAACTGTTAACGGCCAAAGAATTGGCTGAAGAAGAACCGGTGATTGATTTTGCTCTTGGCGAACTTTATATGGAACAAGGGCGGTACCGTGAGGCGGTTGATTACTATCATAAGTTAATCGATCAACAAATATACGAATTGGCAGGTACCCAAATTCGTCAACGAATTGCCGAGGCTTTAAGTGCTGCTGGGGAGTTTGAAGAGGCTTTGCCTTTTTATGATGATGCATTGGATGAAAAATTAGAAGTCAATACTTTATTTGGCTTTGGGTTAACTGCCTACCAAGCCGGCTATTATCAAACAGCGATTGAAAAATTTACGGAATTAAAGGCTCTCGATCCCGATTATCACTCATTGTATCTTTATTTAGCAAGATCGTATGAGCATGAAGAAATGCTTGAGCAAGCATTGCAAACGATCAAAGAAGGCATTTCACACGATGAATTTCAAAAGGAATTGTACTTCCTAGGGGGAAAGATTGCTTTGAAACTACAAAAAGAGGACGAAGCGGATTCATTTTTCCAACAGGCATTGCAATTGGACCCTGGATATTTGGAAGCAGCACTCACTCTTAATAAACTATACATGACTCAGGAACGGTACAGCGACATATTGGAAATCATCAAGAAAGTGCAAAACGAAGGGGAAGACGATCCGCAGTTTTTATGGGATCAAGCGAAAGCTTTTCACGGCTTAGAGCAATATTCAGAGGCATTAAAAATGTATCAGAAAGCATATAATGATTTTAAAAACAATCAAGATTTTCTTGAAGAATACGGTTATTTTCTTTTGGAAGAAGGAAAAACGCAAAAAGCTGCAGAAATATTTCATAAGCTGCTGGAAAGGGATCCGACTAACGAAGAATGGATTCTTTTGCTGGAAAGACTTGTATAATTCTGCAAGTTTTATTACACAGTAAAGAGGAGGGAAAGAACATGGCAACCCCTATTTCTGTGAATGAAAAGAAAGATTTTATTCGCTGGTTTTTAAATCATTACCAATTAAAAAGAAGAGAGTCTGTCTGGATTTTAAACTACTTAATGAGCCACGATCAGTTGATGGAGAAAGTTCATTTTGTGGAAGATGCACAATATTGCCCTAGAGGGATTGTGATGTCTACACATTGCGTCGACAGTACTCCATTTCGTTTTTTCAAAAATAATATTATGACGACAGATGCAGAGAAATCTTTTCATGATATTCGGTTGAATAAAGATGAGGATATCTATATAGAATTAAAGTTTCGTGGAGCTAATACTTCCCATCAATATGCGCTTGTTCTTGAAGAAAACCCCTATATGCCGAGAAATTTAAAAATCACTGAAAAAGACCGGCTTTTAGCAGAACAGTTTCTAAAAGAAAGCATCTACAAATTTCAAAAAGAAAAACTTCTCAAGGCCATTGATGAAGCATTGGACAAAAATGATAAAGCGGCTTTTCAAAGCTTAACCGAAAAGCTTAAAAAACTGGAACAATAAATCCCTTTTACACACTACTGTTAAAGGGGTTTTTTCTTTTGGCTGAAAGTGAAAGGAGATCACAAGCCGATGGTGCATTCACAAATAGGGATTGCCGATCTTGTTCTTTATCCATTCACCTGAAAGTCTGGCTTACCATTTGTCAATCTTTGTCATCCGTTCCAATAGCTGCATTGCGTACTGTAATTGAAAATTCCATAGATTGTTTGGCAAAATTTTGTTATAATGGAAGAAAAAAGAGGTGAAAATAAGTGATATGGAATGGGAGGGACACCCGTCTTTATCAACAAGAAAAAAGCTTTATTGATAGTGCCGTGATACCACTCTTACCAATTGAATTTGGGAATGAAATGAGACAGGCTGCTTCACAAGGAGAATATATCCAATTGTTTGCAAATTGTCTTGAAAAACAATTTAGAGGAAGAATCATGTTGTTTCCGCCAATTGTCTATTTATCACAAGAAATGGCGAATGAAAAATCTTCACTTCTTAACCGGTGGTCTGATAATTTGCAAGAAGAAGGATTTGTGCATCTGTTTTTTATAACATCCGATGGAAACTGGAAATCAATTGAAAGCCATTTG
This sequence comes from Caryophanales bacterium, assembly GCA_014896555.1. GTDB lineage: Bacteria > Bacillota > Bacilli > Bacillales > DSM-4216 > Bacillus_O. The sequence goes on from JADBKC010000103.1 coordinate 7,998, forward strand.
AATGGAACGCTTATTTGGCTTCCTGCGACCCCTATAGAGGACATGGACGATTCCTTTAAATACGATTTCATCGAAAATCAAGTCAAGCAGTTTGTACATAAGATTATTGAAAAATGGGAAAAATAATAGATAAATTCTAAATATTTAGTATTTTATAAATTTTTGGATAATTATTATTGATTTCATCTTCTGTATGATTTATCATAATGATGACTAACTTTATAGTTGTCCGTAACGGTCCGATTGGACTTAGTTCAAAATAGAAGGAGGAATAGTATGAGCAAGCAGCGTGTATCTAGACGCCAATTCCTAAATTATACGCTTACTGGTGTAGGCGGTTTCATGGCAGCTGGTGTGCTAATGCCGATGCTTCGTTTTGCCATTGATCCTGTCCTAGCGGCCGAGGGAAAAGGTGATTTTCATGCAACGAAGCAAAAAGTAGATGATTTGACAGAAACTCCAACGCGTGTAGACTTCACATATGAGCAAAAAGATGCCTGGTACACGTCCAATGTCACTCAAACAGCCTGGGTTTATAAAACGAAGAATGGAGACATTGTGGCACTTTCTCCTGTTTGTAAGCATCTTGGCTGCACCGTCAACTGGAATGCAAACAAGTCCCACCCCAATATGTTTTTCTGTCCTTGCCACGGAGGTCTTTACCACAAAAATGGGAAAAACGTACCCGGTACTCCGCCTACTAGACCGTTAGATGTTTATCCTGTAAAAGTAAAAGACGGCTATTTATATCTTGGAAAACCAAAGGCGAATAATCTCGTATGAAGGAGGGCGTAATCCTTGCTGAACAAACTGTATGATTGGATTGATGAACGTTTAGATATTACGCCTTTATGGCGGGATATAGCAGACCATGAGGTTCCTGAACATGTAAATCCGGTGCATCATTTTTCAGCATTTGTGTATTGTTTTGGAGGATTGACGTTTTTTATCGTTGTTATTCAAATTCTATCCGGCATGTTTTTAACCATGTATTATGTACCGGATATTAAAAACGCCTGGCAATCGGTTTATTATTTACAAAATGAAGTCGCTTTCGGACAAATTGTCCGCGGTATGCACCATTGGGGAGCAAGCCTTGTCATTGTCATGATCTTTTTACATACATTGCGGGTCTTTTTCCAAGGGGCATACAAAAAACCGCGCGAATTAAACTGGATAGTTGGCGTTTTAATCTTTTTTGTCATGCTAGGATTAGGTTTTACTGGTTATTTGTTGCCGTGGGATATGAAAGCGCTATTTGCGACAAAAGTTGGTTTGCAAATTGCTGCGGCTACCCCAGTGATTGGCGAATGGTTAAAAGTATTGTTAGCCGGTCATCATGATATTGTAGGAGCCCAAACCCTTACACGCTTTTTTGCCATACATGTATTTTTCCTTCCTGCAATACTGCTCGGATTAATGGCTGCTCACTTTTTGATGATCCGCAGACAAGGGATTTCCGGTCCGCTCTAAAAGAATGATCGGATCAAAATCTAGAGTCATATGAACAAAAGGAGGGGGACGTATGCATCGCGGAAAAGGGATGAAATTTGTTGGGGATTCCCGTGTACCCGCTGAACGGAAGCCTAATATACCTAAAGATTATTCGGAGTACCCGGGAAAAACAGAAGCCTTTTGGCCAAACTTTCTTTTGAAAGAA
>JADBKC010000104.1 GCA_014896555.1 Caryophanales bacterium
TCAAGACTGCCCGCGTTGACGCCGATTCGGATGGGGATCCCTCTTTCTTTGGCTGCTTTGACAACAGCTTCAACCTTTTCCCGCTTACCGATATTGCCTGGATTAATCCGAATCTTGTCCACTCCGCCTTCAATGGCTTTTAAAGCTAATCTATAGTCAAAATGAATATCCGCTACTAATGGGATATGGATTCTTTTCTTTATCTCGGGGATCGCATTTGCTGCTCGTTCATCCGGACAGGCAACACGAACAATTTGGCACCCAACTTCTTCCAATTGATGAATTTGCCGTACTGTCGCCTCTACATCATGAGTTTTCGTGGTGGTCATGCTTTGAATAATCAATTCATTGCTGCCGCCAATCGTTAAATTTCCCACTTTAACCGGACGCGTTTTTGAACGATGTATAATTTCACCCAAGTGGATTCGCTCCTTTTAATATCAATTAATAAGAATTCTTCAATAAATTATTGTACCAGTCTTTGTTGAAAAATAGCAATAAATAAACTTAAGTTCACTCATATACGGGGAACTTATACGTTCTTCCAACCATGATGTCCTCCGGTTTCAGACCGTTGTTTAATGTTTCAAAATCATGGATGACTTCGTCAATTGACACCGGCAATTTTCCCTTTTGAATTCGTTCAGCGATCGACAGCACCGTATCACCTGAGTGGATTTTGATTTCCTTATAAGGAATGGATGAATGAACGGCCGTTGCTGCTACAGAAAATGGGCTGGCTTTTGGGTGGCTTGAGGGAAGAGTTCCGGTTTTAAGATCGTATCCTATGGCTATAATGACGACAATAAGAGCTAATAACATTCCTAATCTTTTCATATTTGTCCCTCCATAGTATACCCTATGACCGCTTTGTTCTTTTTATGAAGGGATAGAAAGAATGTTTTTCTCAAACCATGAATATTTTCTTTATGTTTTCTCTTTGTGAAATGTGCGTGTTTTATTGTTGAGCGGTGAAAAGGTTTTGCAGCATCGTCGTTTTCCACTACAATAAATAAAGCATAATGATCTTTCTCTCATGTATGTTTTAATGGGGGTATAAAACTTTCTGTGAAGGCATGAAATGAGAATGGTCGAAAGCAAAAAAAGGAGGAGACTTTTTTGTCGATTTTTTTTTGGATCCTTATATGGATTTGCATCATCATTGCTTTTATCGGACTCATTTATCCGGTCATACCTGGCGTGCTATTTTTGATGGGCGCTTTCTTGCTGTATGGACTGTTTTTTTCATTTGAACCGTTTAGCTGGGTATTTTGGACGGTTCAAGGAATTTTGGTTGTCCTGTTGTTTCTCTCAGATTATCTGGTCAACTATTTCGGAATTCATAAGGGTGGTGGTTCAAAAGCGGGAATTTGGGGAAGTACGATCGGGCTTGTTCTAGGGCCTTTTGTGATTCCGGTTTTTGGCATCGTGATGGGGCCGTTTCTCGGAGCGCTGATGGGAGAATGGGTTTTTCATAGAACTTCCTTTTCTCAAGCGATGAAAATTGCTCTAGGATCTGTTCTTGCCTTTTTTGCGTCGGTGTTGACAAAAGGCATCATTCAGATTGCCATGATCGTATATTTTTTCTGGCAGATTCATTGATGACATTGACAGATCAATCATCCGGGTGTTATATTGTGGGGTGAAAAAGCTCGGACCCTTAGCTCAGCTGGTTAGAGCAGACGGCTCATAACCGTCCGGTCGCAGGTTCGAGTCCTGCAGGGTCCATAGACTTTCGTTTGCCGCAAGACATTGCGGTTTTTTTGTTGAAAAAATCGCTGCTTTTAATTCATAGGAGTTTTGGGAATCCTATCATTTGTCCTATTTGCTAAGAAGATTGCTAAGCAGTCGAGCTTTACGGGTAGAAATGGACAAAAAGAAAGAGGGCGGGTACATTCCATTTTTGAAAATCTTTCAATCATCCCTTTTTGAGTGATAAATGACTTTCACTCGTCGGAACCAATTTTATTCAAACAAAAGCAAAAAATTTGAAAGTCCACTTTATCTTTGGTAATCTAATAATTGGAAACGTTGAATCACATGATTCAAAATTTGAAAATGGATTACATAGGGAGGAATTGATCATGGCTTTTGAACTTCCAAAATTGCCTTACGCTTATGATGCGTTGGAACCACACATTGACGCTAAAACAATGGAAATTCACCATACGAAACATCATAACACTTACGTGACAAAATTAAACGATGCATTAAAAGGAAATGATGAACTTCTCAGCAAATCTGTCGAAGAGGTCATTTCCAACCTTGATGCCGTTCCAGAAAATGTACGTACGGCTGTTCGCAATAACGGCGGTGGACATGCTAACCATTCTCTTTTCTGGACAATTCTTTCTCCAAACGGCGGCGGCGAACCTTCAGGCGAATTGGCAAATGCCATCAACCAAAAATTCGGAAGCTTTGAGAAATTTAAAGAAGAATTTTCTGCCGCTGCAGCAAACCGTTTTGGTTCTGGCTGGGCTTGGCTTGTAGTGAACAACGGTCAGCTGGAAGTGATTAGCATGCCAAACCAAGACAATCCATTAATGGAAGGGAAAACTCCTATTTTAGGATTAGACGTTTGGGAACATGCTTATTATTTGAAATATCAAAATCGTCGTCCAGACTATATCCAAGCATTTTGGAATGTAGTCAACTGGGATGAAGTAGCAAAACGCTACAGCGCTGCAAAATAATGATTGGATGACAAAGGCGAGTCCTTTCAAAGGGATTCGCCTTTTCTTGTATAAGAGCCCCCTTTGTTTCAAATGATAGGAGAGAGGCAAAGGGGAGTTTTTTATGAACAAACTGAACAAAAAATGGATTGGAGATGTGGAATTAACAAAAGAATTGCTGATTTTATTAATGATCGGCGGATGCTATGCTTTAAGCGTGGCGCTTTCCAATACGTTTGTAAACATTTATTTATGGAAACAGTCCGGAAAGTTTATAGATTTGGCTCTTTATCATTTAATGGTGGTCACTTTTCAGCCATTAACGTTTATTCTCGCTGGAAAATGGGCTAAAAAGGTCGATCGAGTCATTGTTTTGCGTATGGGAGTCAGTTTCCTGGCCCTTTTTTATTTATCTGTCCTTTTTTTTGGCGAACGGGTCCATGAATTTTTAGCCATTCTCGGTGCCTTGCTGGGAGTGGGTTATGGTTTTTATTGGCTTGCGTATAATGTATTAACGTTTGAAATAACGGAACCGGAAACCCGTGATTTTTTTAACGGATTTCTTGGAACATTAAGTTCAGCTGGAGGGATGGTGGGTCCCGTTGTAGCTGGCTCCATTATTTCACGGTTTGAGTCATTTATCGGGTATTCCACTGTATTTGCCGTGTCGCTCGGTTTATTTATAATCGCTGTTCTTTTAAGCCTAATGCTGAAAAGAAGGCCGGCTCATGGTGAATATTACTTGACAAGGATATTGAAGGAGCGGAAAACGAATCGGAATTGGAAGCGAATTACTACTGCTCATTTTTTCCAAGGTTTGCGGGAAGGAGTATTTGTATTTGTTATTTCCGTTTTCGTCTTTATTTCGACAGGAAGTGAATTTTCGTTAGGTACCTATGGGTTGGTGAACTCAGGAATTTCTTTTATTAGCTATTCTTTAGCCTCGCGTATGATTAAAAAGGAATTTCGGAAGCCGGTGATACTGGCTGCAGGAGTGATCCTATACTTGTCCCTTTTTTTGATCGTATTTCATCCCACTTTTCCGAAACTTTTGATCTATGCAAGCGTTATTGCCATCGCGTATCCTTTTCTTCTTGTTCCGTATATTTCCATTACTTATGATGTGATTGGCCGTTCTTGGAAGGCAAGTGAAATGCGGGTCGAGTATATCGTGGTGAGAGAATTGTTTAACAATGCCGGCCGTATGTTTTCGGTTTTATGCTTTATATTCGCCATTCATTTTTTTCCTGAACAAAAAAGCATACCGATCTTGTTGTTAGTCGTTGGAGCAGGTCATACGCTGATTTATTTTTGTATTCGAAACATTCGCATCGAATAGCCAGTGATCATACTTAAGGACGGATCCTTCCATTTTCATCATTGAGAAAAACAGTGAATAAGTCTATGAAATGGAAGGGTCTGGCTCAATTTCGACAACTTGATTCATGAATAAATCATCATATAAATAGATGAGCGCAAAGTAAACGCTTTTTTATCTTGATATTTGATTTTTCCATATTTTAAAAGAATTCATCTATCATTTTACATACTCTTTTTTATAGAAAAATGGCTTGGTTTTGTTTAAAATGAAAAAGAAAAGAGAAATAGAGTTTTTGCAAAGAGAGGATTGTTCCCATTGAAAAAAGCAAAGAGAGCAAAAAAAACGCATGTATCGTTTCGGTTGAACATGTTGTTTTTTATTGTCTTTGTGTTGTTTTCTGTCTTAATTTTTAGGTTAGGAGTTGTACAAATCGTTCAAGGGGAGGACTATCAGAGAAAGATAGAACGGACTGAAAATGTTACAGCCAATACAAGTGTTCCTCGCGGTAAAATCTTTGATCGAAATGGCCAACCGGTGGTGGATAACCATTCCAAATTCGCTATTACGTATACAAGATCGAAAAACGCTACGCCAGAAGAAATGCTGAAAACGGCCAAAAAATTGGCTGCTTTGATTCAAATGGATACGGATAAAGTAACAGAAAGAGATAAAAAAGATTATTGGATCATGATTCATCCAAAAGAGGCGAAACAGAAAATTACGAAAGAAGAATGGAAAAAATATAAAGACAATCAATTGTCTGACGATCAATTATATCAATTGCAGCTGAAGAGAGTCACCAAAAAGGATTTAGCTTCCTTGACAAATCATGACTTAGAGGTATTGGCGATTTATAGCAAATTTAATTCTGGTTATGCGATGACGCCGCAGATTGTAAAAAACGACGGAGTGACACCGAAGGAATATGCTTTGGTTAACGAGAATCTCGATTCTCTTCCGGGTGTGGATACAACTGTTGACTGGGACCGTTCCTACGCTTACGGGGAGACTTTAAAGTCGGTGCTGGGGAAAATTTCGTCTTCTAATGAGGGCTTGCCTCAAGATATGCTTGATTATTATTTATCAAAAGATTACAGCCGTAATGACCGTGTTGGCAAAAGCTACATAGAATATCAGTATGAAGACGTTTTGCGCGGACAAAAAACGAAAATTAAAAATGTAACGGACAAAGACGGCAACATCCTTGATTCCCAAGTTGTCAGCAAAGGGAAGCGGGGAGATGATCTTGTTCTGACGATCGATATGGATTTGCAAAAAGCGGTGGATGAGATCATTTCCCAAGAACTGTTAAGAGAAATTCCGGGAAGACGGTATTTGGACCGAGCTTTTGTCACTATGATGGATCCGCATACCGGTGACATTTTGGCCATGGCCGGAAAAAAATACGAAATCGACAAAAAAACCGGTAAACCTGAGCTTGTGGATTTTGCCCTTGGCAATATGACGACTTCCTATGCTATGGGGTCAGCTGTCAAAGGAGCTACATTATTAACAGGGTATATGACTGGAGCGATTCACCCAGGACAATATATTGTGGATGAACCTTTAAAGTTTAGAGGAACCAATCCTAAGAGCTCCTGGTTTAACCGCACTGGCGCCATGTCCATTAATGATTTATATGCTCTTAGACGGTCTTCAAACGTTTATATGTTTAAAACGGCCATTGCCATTGGAAAAGGACAGTATCATCCTAATCAAAGCCTTCAGATTGATATGAATGCTTTTAATGTCATGAGAAGCCATTACGCCCAATTTGGCTTAGGTGTGCCTACGGGTATTGATTTGCCAAACGAACAAGTCGGCTATAAAGGAAAAATTGATCCAGGTCGTCCTGGTTTGCTTTTGGACCTTGCGATCGGGCAATTTGATACGTATACGCCTTTGCAAATGGCACAATATGTTTCGACCATTGCCAACGGCGGTTATCGAATGGAGCCGCATATCGTTAAAGAAATTCGCGAACCAGTATCAGATTCCAATAAAATTGGTCCAGTCATTAAAATGGTTGAACCAAAAGTGCTGAACAGAATTGATGCTAAAACCTCTTGGATTCAACACATACAAGAAGGCTTTAGAGAAGTCATGCAGGATCCGCAGGGAACGGCTTACAGCGCTTTTCATGATGCTCCTTACAAACCGGCCGGGAAAACGGGGACGGCAGAAGGGGTATATGATGGGCCAAAAAGCGAGGAATTTTTGAAAAGAGGCCAACAGCTACCTTTAGTTTGGAATTTGACACTTGTTGGATATGCTCCTTATGACAATCCGGAAGTTGCATTTGCCGTCGTTGTGCCGTGGGTCTATGAAGGAAACGGAAGCTCACAAATCAACTATCATATTGGCCGTAGAATTTTGGATAAATATTTCGAACTAAAGAAAGAACGCGCCAAAAAACAATCTTCCGATGTCATCGTGGACACGGTGCCAAAACAGGCCAACCTATCAAGCGATCAGTCGAAGAGCAAAAGCTCCAATTCAAATAATAATCAAGGATAATTTGAAAGGGCCGAGACCGAACAGTTGAGATGTTCGTCCCGGCCCTTTTTATCCTCATAAAAGAGCAATTGCTCCAAGAACAGAAAGGAAAAATTTTGAAAAAGAAATAGAGCTCTCCTCGTTTGTTTTTATACTGGGTGGGTAAAAAAGTGCGGAAGAAGCGCTATCGTCATTCGTTTTTATATACATAAGAGAGCAAATGAATATGGGTCAAAGTGTATCTGTACATTTTTTGGAATATGATATAACACTTGATTGGTAAAATTGGCTATTTTGATTTTGTAATGGTTTTGGCTATTTCCTCCATTGTCATTTGCGAGTTTATATCATATGTTCCGATTTGCAGTTTTTCGGAAAAGCCGTTTTGGTTCATGTACTCACTAAATTGACTGGCGCTATTGATGATTTTCTCTTGTTCCAGACGGTGGGCGATGTGATCTGTTGTCGTGCCGGGTGATATCGTCAACCGGAGCGATCGATTGGCATTTGCAGCTTCTTTAAACGACTCATTCTTTGTCTGATGGGATGAATTCGCCTGCTGTTTTTCGCGCTTCGAGCTATATATTTTTCGATGAATTGGCTGGCTATTTGACTCTTCCGGAGAAGAAATTGTATACCCCTGTTTTTTTAATGCGTGTATCATATCTTGAGTGCTAATACTGGTATTAGGCTGATGGAAAAACTGTACAAATAAAAATAAGGCCAAGGCTGCTGAAAGCAATCCAAAAGCGAATGCACGTACTGTTTCTCTGCTCATTTTCATTCCTCGCTTTTTACTGTCTTGCTGGTTCTCGACTTTTACTTCTCAGAATCCGTATTTCAATCATAATCATCTGGATTCTTTGCGTCCCGCAATCCAATAATCATGTTTTTCTATATTCATTGCTTTGATTAGGTTTTAAAATTTGTTTGACTTGGCTAGGGGATAGGGAAGATTGTTTCGCAATTTGATCAATGCTTTTTCCTTGAAAATATAAGGATATCACTTGATTTCGAATAATTTCGTTCACTTTTTGAAGGGAATTTGCCTCTTCTGCATAGGAATCATCCATTAGAAGTTCTTCTTCTAAAACTTTTAGCTTCTTTTTCATTTGATAATTGTCTTGAAGGAATTGAAGAGATATTTCTTCTAGCTGCTGTTCAATCGTTTTGAAACGACTTTTCATGAAAAATGATAGAACAAATAGAAGGAGCGATGCAGCCAATAATCCCAAGATAAATCCATACATTCTATTCACCCCAAATCGATGTACATATTGTTAGTTATAGCATATTCCACAAAATTCTTCCATACATCTTTTGTAGAATGAGAGAATCTAGTAAACCAATCAAAATTTTAAAAAAAGTGCCGGAAACAACTTGGAGGACTTCCAATTTCTATTTATAAAGGAAAAGAGTCGATATGTAAAAGTTGATGAACAATGAGGATTGTCTGTAGAGAATCGCCATTATTCATGATCGGGTGAGTCCATGAGAAATAGGAGAGTTTTCTGTTTCGCCTTAAAAAATAGGTCTATCAGAGTTGGAAACTAGCGGACCGGCAAATTCTGACAAAATGCGTTTATTGTGGAAAAAGGTTAGGGGTGATACGATGAAGATAACGAAAAATATACTGCATGCGAAAAATGCCGGCGGAGGACCAAAAAAGCGAGAGAGGGCAGATGAAATGGTGAACCAGCTGTTTTTCTGGAAAAATCGTCCTTCGGCTACAATAATTAGGATAGGAAATGAGGATAAACGGCAAGGAGAGAAGAAATTATGATGAGAAGAGAAATGCGGGTGGGCAGTGACTTTCCAATTATAGCATTTTGTCATTTTTGGAAAAAATCTCGATCATTTTCTTGCAAGGAGCGTTGTGGCAGCTGTGACCGATTCCTGTCGTCTTTCTGTTTTGATGTTTTCATTTGGAAGATACATTTATTTCGTCGGGTATTTCGGAAGATGAGCAGCTTGCACTAATGCGCCATTGTACGCTTACAATTTTTCCTAACCTTTATAAACCGTTAGGCATCGCTGCCTTGGAAGCAATGGCCGCCAAAAAATTGGTGGTCTCAGCCAACACTGGAGGACTTGAGACGTTTATTCAGCACCAGCCACTCCGGAATTCTTTTCCAAGCAGGAAGTCCAGAAAGTTTGACAAAAGAAATCGTCTCTTTTACTGAAAAATCCAAGTGTTGTAAATCAATTGGCGGAGCGGGGCTATCATACGGCAAAACAATTATATAGCTGGGAACAAGCTGCAAAGAAAACGAAAAGGCTATATGAGTCCATATGGAACGGTTAATAGAAGTGGAAAACGAACGGACATTTTTATAAGTGTTTTGTTTTAAGTAAAAACAATAAAGAACAGGGTGTGAAGAGATGAAAAAAAAGCAGTGGATTGTAAAAAAAGACATTGGCAGCACTCATTTTCAAGGTTACTGTTTGGTGAATAGTCGTAAATTTCCGAATAGTGACGACTTTTTCTTTAAAATCGAAGAAAATGACGGTTTTGACGGAAAAAAGCTTGATTTTCGCGTAGAAAGCAAATCCTCGGAAAATCATGAGATTCAGATCATCTTTGTATTATTAACCTCGCCAATTGTAAAAGAATTCCAAACAACTGGCTATGTTTCACCTATAGATGGAACGATTTGGAGTTTTGATCAAAAAAAGAAGTGCATGATATCGGCCAATGCAACGAATGGAACAGTGCTGAAAAGCGTTTATCCAGTCAATAAGCGAAAAACAATTATGGAGTGGTTTGAAGAGATTCAATATGGAACCGTTCATTATCATCCATTTGTGTTCGGTCGTCATGCTGTTATTCTATCTTTTCGGTTTCATCTTTGTGAAGGAGATTCCGGCAGTGGAACCATCTTGCTGTTTGAACAGGAATATGAGGAAAATCAACATGTCAAGAAGGATCTCCGCGAAA